>DASQFE010000664.1:0-5460 GCA_035633295.1 Ilumatobacteraceae bacterium
CGGCAGCCGTCGGCACGATCGCGGAGTTCGCCCGGGCAAGGCCCACCCGCGGGTTCATCGAGGAGACTTCGGTCTCGGCGACATCACAGGGAAAGGCTCGCACCCAGCCGTCCTGATCAGGAGTGACTCCGGTGAGGTTGACGGCGACAGCGACGGCCGCGTCGGGAGCTGGGCTGCCGTTGCCCTCGACGTCGACCCTGAGCACCTCGCCGGCCCGCAATGGCTGGCTGACACGCGTGTCCAAGAGACGTCGTGGGACCACCGGATTGAACCATTGCGTGGCACCCGGTGAGACGTACCCGTTGATGTCGATGATCACATCGGTCTCGGCGCTCGCGAACAGGCAGAGCGCACCTCGATCGAGCGGAATGATGGCCTGGTTCGGTACACCGTCGTAGGCCTCGAAATTGAGAGTCGAGAACGACGGGTTGGTCTCGGCGCAGTTGGATGCGGTCAGGTAGCCGGCGGCTGTCGCGCCGGCTGCGGTGAAGTTCGCACTGACCGATGTCATGTCTGCCGGGAGCCCGGCCTGACCCGCAATGGGCACCCGCACGAGCTGATTCGCAACGAGCCGGAGAATGGTTCGCGGGATCCGGGAGTCGGCGAAGCGAAATGGCGCAATGGGTTGGAACGGATCACCTGCGGTGAGGGCAGCAGTGGTCGGCAACGGACCCGGTGGGGCAGGCGGAGCGGAGGCCGCACCGAGTTGCGCATTCGGGTCGACGTTGAACGACCAGGCCGCATTGCCGCCGTTGGAGCCAACGGTCACGCTGTACGCACCGGCAACGAGCGGGCTGTCGGGAACGATCACCACGGCGTTGTCGCCGCCGAGGATGGCGCTGGCTGTGCTGGTCGTGTTCGCCTTGTGGAGCACGCAGGTCGGGATCGGTCCGTTCGGACCGTTGAGCGTGGCATTCGCAGCGGTGACCGCCGAGGGCATCAGAGCAATCAGTGGCAAGCCGACGGATCGGCCTCCCCAGTTGCAGAACGTACGCGGGTCGGGTGTTTCGGCAACGAAGCGGGTGAGGCTCGTGGTCGAGCCGTTGCCGGGGAACACCACTGGTGTCGGTGGCTTCGGTGCGCCCCAGTTGTTCCCGCGGACAACATCGAGCGTGCCAGCCGACTTCCACGTCGTCGCCGATGGGTTCGGCGGGCTCGTACACAAGCCGAATCCGGTCTGTGTCAGCGACGAGCGCAGCACGCCGATGGCATGGAACGGTCCTGACATCCACAAGTCGATGTGGTTGCGGGCTGTCGCATTCGCATTGCTCGACACGGCAACATTGCCGCTGTTGCCGGCATCGTCCCCTGCGTTGGTGAAACCAGCGGTCCCAGGGGCTTCATCGTGAGCGATGCCATTCAGCAGCATCCAGCACGAGTGGTTCCGCCCACCATCGGACCAGGCGGGGTTTTCGGTGACCGGGGAGAGGCCCGACTGCGCCCGATATGCGTTGACCACTCCGAGCCAGTCCGAGTTGGCGACTCCGCTGGCTTCGACCGGCGACGAAATCGGGCCGCCGACGGCCGCACCGATCGCCGTGACGGCAATGGCGGCAACCGCGAGATGTCCAAGCATCCGTCGGGGCGTCGTGCCGGGTTTCGGTCGAGTTGTGGGGGCCGTCGGCATTGATGCTTCCCGTCTGGTTGCAGAATGGTGCGACGGATGCATCGGCCTGCTCCTGTACGTTCTGAAGCAACTGACGGCAGGATTTCAACATCTTGACGGAATCCAGACTCTGCATCGAGCTCGACCTGACCAGTTCCCTTCCCCCTCCGTTAGCCGGCACAGCGGTGCTGGACCAACCCCGATCCCGATCGGTGTCGACGTTGCCGATCTCAGCCGCCGTCGGCGCGATGGTCGTGCTCACAGCGTCACTCATCGCCTCGAAGTACCTCCTCGACGTTGTGGTCGATCTCCGGTGGCCGATCGCTGGGTATGTTGCGCTCCTGGCCGTCGTTGGCTACGGCCCGTCGGTGTGGTGGTGTCGGTACGCCGGCCGCCGATGGGGCACCGGTTCGCTCGGACACGACATCGGGATGCGGCCGCAGTGGTCGGATCTCGGCTGGGGACCGGTGGTGTGGTTGGGGGCGCTCGGCGCACAAGTCGTCGTGGCGGCGGTGGTTGTTGCGCTCGACGTGCCGATCTCGAGTAACACCGAAGCGATCAGCGAGGCGGCGATCGATCGCACCTATGTCGTGTCACTCGTGATCACCGCAGTGATTGCCGCGCCGATCGTTGAGGAGATGGTGTTTCGTGGCGTCGTACTGCGCGGCCTGCGTAGTCGCCTCCCTGTCGTCCTCGCCCTCGTCCTTCAAGGCGTGCTGTTCGGGGCTGCTCACGTCGATCCCGTTCGTGGCGCCGGCAACGTCGGCCTCGTCATGGTGCTGTCGGGTGTGGGGATCGCCTTCGGCATCGCCAGTCATCTGCTGCGCCGTCTCGGCCCGTCGATCGTGGCCCATGCGCTCTTCAATGGCGCCGTGTTGCTCGTGGTGCTGACCGGTGTCGCCGACCGCCTCCAGGAGGTGAACTCAGCGCGCGAAGAGGTCGGCATTGTCGATCAAACGCACATCGCCGAATCGGGCGGCAATGGCGATTCGGTACCGACCGCACATCCGATCCGCGTCGATGATGGTCTCGACGAGGTCCAGCGAGCCGGCGTCGAAGACACTCACGTAGTCGAGTGACGCCAGCGGTTCGGCGGCGACAACTGACGTTGCGGCGCCGATGATGTCGCCAACCGACGCATCGGACCGGCGGGCCGTCCGGCGTGCCTGCTCGATCGCCAGCGGAATCACCGCGGCCGCCGCTCGCTGCGGCGACGTGAGTCGTTGATTACGGCTCGAGAGCGCCAGGCCATCAAGTTCGCGAACCGTTGGACACCCAACGACCTCGACACCGAGGTCGAGGTCGGCGACCATGCGCCGAACCACGGCCACCTGCTGGAAATCCTTTTCACCGAACACTGCAACATCCGGCATGACTGCGGCAATCAGCTTGGTGACCACGGTGGCAACACCCTCGAAGTGTCCGGGCCGGCTCGATCCCTCGATCATCGTGGCGAGCCTGCCGGGAAGAACACGAGTGTCGAACCCCGATGGGTACATCACGGAGGCACTCGGGGCGTACACGACATCGACGGCTGCCTCGGCACACGCGGCGAGATCAGCGTCGATCGGCCGCGGATATCCGGTGAAGTCGATCGACTCGCCGAACTGCAACGGGTTGACGAAGATCGACACGACGACGACGTCGGCGAGCGAGTGGGCGGCTTCGATCAGTGCCAGGTGGCCGGCGTGAAGTGCCCCCATCGTCGGCACGAGCGCAATCCGTCGGTCGGCGTGCGGCGAACTCCCGGCCCGCTTGACGTTGCGTGACCAGCCCCGCATGTCGGCAGGCGTGTCGATGATGGTCGGGATCGCCACGTCGTTCACGTTAACGATCGGACACGGAATGCCGACGGACAGAGTTCGACGTATGACGCCAGGGCGCCGCGCTGTTCGGCTGACACCACGGCGTGTACGCAGGCGATCTCGAACATGTCGGCGGCCGCTGTCAGCAGTTGGTTGACGGCGCGCTGGCGCGATCGCCCGGCCCACTCGCGCGTCTCGGCAGGTTCGCGGCCGAGGTCGACGGCGCCGGTGGCGAGGCTGAAGACGGTGTCTCCGTCGAACAACGAGTGGGCAGGTCGGATTGCGCGTGCGAGGCCGTCGTGTGCGACATCGGCCAGTTTGGAAGCCTCCGCTTTGGTCAGAGCGGCCGAGGTGGCGACGACGCCGATGGTGGTGTTGAGGCTGGACTCGACTTCGGCTTGCCCGGTGAGGGCGGCCAGCAGCCGGGCTCGATCGCGAGGTGACGGCGGCTGCAGGTCGAGCCCGATTGCGGGTGAGAGACGAGACCACGGCAGTCCCGACGACGGATCGATGGGGGAGCCGTTGGCATTCACCACGGCGACGGCTCCAACGCTGACCTGGGCATCGATCCCGGGCGTGCCGATGATGTCGCCGGAGATGGTGACAACGGTATGGGCGGTGCCGACACCGCCCTGAAGACCGCCCGCCCTGGCGCCCGTTCCGGCCCCGACTGATCCCCACGACCGCTGCGCGCGGCGGGCGTGGGCGATGGCGTTGCGGCCGAACTGTGCATCGGGTCGATTCGTGGAGTTGCCGCCGCGCCCGAGATCGAAAACCACCGCTGCCGGCACCACCGGCACGACGCCGACAGGGTCGGCGGCCGACCCGATGGGGAATCCGAGCCGCTGTTCCTCGAGCCAACCGACGACCCCGTCGGCGGCTGCCAGACCGAAGGCGCTGCCACCGGTGAGACACACCGCATGGATCAGCTCGACAAGATTCTCGGGTCGCAAGGCGTCGGTCTCACGTGTACCCGGCCCGCCGCCTCGAACACTGACGCCCGGGGTGGCGCCATCGGGAACGAACACCACCGTGGTACCGGTCTGCCACCCGCGTCCCGATCGTTGGTGGTGGCCGACACGCACGCCGGGAACATCGGTGATCGATCCGAACGGAGCGGTGGACATCGGGCCACTGTAGGGAGCAGGCACCCGCTCGAACTAGCGTCGCTGCTCGTGCTCGACCGCCCCAACCTGTCCGCCCGTCGAGCTCGCGTCGGTGTGAAGCGGGCCATGGGCGAGTTGGTGATCCGGGCATGGGAGGCGGCCATCGTGATGGGCGCCATCGGGCCCGACACGCGGCGCGGTCATCGATTCGGCGCGTTCGGCCGCAACAGCGTCATCTGCTTTCCATGGAACACCCTCTTCAACGAGCAGTTCATCCGCATCGGTGAGGGAACGATGTTCGGCCCGCACATCACACTGTCGGCAGGCATGGTGCCAGGCCAGCAAATGGTGTCCGATCCGGTGATCTCGATCGGCGACCGCTGCCTCATTGGCAAGGGCAGCGGAATCGTCGGCCATCTCGGTATCACCATCGGCAACGACGTGTGGACCGGCCACCACGTGTACATCACCGATCAGAACCACGGCTACGCCGACCTCGGTCGCCCGATCTCGCAGCAGGTGATGCCTGAGCGCCCGGTGTCGATCGGAGACGGCTCGTGGCTCGGCCACGGCACTGTTGTGCTCCCGGGGGCGACCATCGGTCGCCACGTGGTGATCGGCGCCAACAGCGTGGTCACCGGCAACATCCCCGACAACAGCGTGGCGGCTGGGGTTCCGGCGCGGGTCATCAAGACGCTTCGGTGACGCTCAGTTGATCGAACCGCGCGGTGGGCCGCACGAGGGCATCTCATTGTCGCCGGCAAACGTTTCGATTCGTTCGGTGATCGGCACACCCTCGACAGCTGTTTCGGTGAACGGTACGTTCTCGCCGCTACGCAGCTGCTCGGAGTACCGGTACCGGTCGTTCAGGAGCGTGCGATAGTCGGCTTCCCATGCGGGCACGATCGCTCGGCCCTTTTCGTCGGTCGGCGCCACCTCGGTG
>DASQFE010000665.1:0-3127 GCA_035633295.1 Ilumatobacteraceae bacterium
CGAACCTAACCTGGAAACTGCGCCTCGTTGCCGACGGGGTCGCCGCCGACGCACTCCTCGACACCTACGACGACGAGCGGCTGCCGCACGCTGCCGGAGTCGTCGCGCACGCCGTCGACACGGGCCGTCTGATCGACGAACTGTCGGGGCGAGCACCCGCAACGACCGGGCTCGATGCGGCCTACGGCGGCAGTCGATCGTTCCCGCACCTGCAGCACGGGGTGCTCTTCGGTGACCATCCGGCGGTCGGTCGCCAACTCCCGCAACCCATGGTCGAGGGGCGACGCCTCGACGAGCTGCTGGGCGCCGGCTTCACGATCATCGTCGACGACCAGTCGATCCTTGACGGCGTCGGATCGCGGTGGGCCGACCTCGCCACCGTCGTCGTCGTACCGGTGGGCGTGCTCCCCTACACCCTGCCGCCCGGAGGTGCCGTGATCGTGCGCCCCGACCGCTACGTCGCCGCCGTCGCCCACGACGCCACCGAACTCGCCACGGCCAGCACCGCCCTCCTCGAACACCTCCACCCAACCTGAAGGGACCACACCATGAACTGGGATCCGCAGCACCTCGAGTTCCTCCGCTCACACGTTTGGGCGGTGCTCGCCACCGGACGGTCCGACGGCTCACCGCAGCAGTCGATGGTCGGCTATGCGACCGATGACGAGCTGCGGCTGCTCGTGTCGGCCAAGGCCTTCACCGCGAAGTGGAAGAACGCCGTGCGTCAACCGAAGGTGTGCCTCACCGTGCCCGACGGTCGCATCCACCTCGTGGTGTACGGCGAGGTCGAACCGATCGACGCCGACCCGCTGCGAGCCGAGTTGACCGCACAGATCTTCGGCGCGGTGTCCGGCAATCCCGCACCGGATCCAACCACGATCATCCCGATGCTCGACGAACAACAACGCGTCGTCCTGCGCATCACCCCCACCAAGACCCTCTTCCAGGAGTGACCGTTACATCCGGGGTCAGACCCCAGATGTAACACGCCGAGATCTTGTTCACGGAGAAGGTGTTACATCTGGGGTCTGACCCCGGATGTAACACCGGATGGCGGCGACGAGCAATGCTGCGGCTACGGGAACCGCCGCCGACACGGCCGGGCTGAGGCCCTCGCCGTGGTCGAACGAGGCACCCTCGATGCCGAGGACTCGCAGCTCGTCGGGGAGCATGCAGAGCACTGCGGCGAGATCGACTGCCTCGGAGAGACCGAGTGCGTGCCCGCCACCGACACCACGCCAGGCGTCGTCGGCCTCGCGCAGTCGTGCCGCATCCACCTCGTGGATCGAGCCCGGCGGACGATCCGACGAGGTGGCGTCGACGATCCACACCGTCGACGATCCCTCCCACGCCAGCATCATGCGAACGGGTTCGCCGTCGAGTTCGAGAAGACGAACCCTCGCGTCGCACCCGAGCGATTCGCCCACGAGGGAGAGCACGGCCGCGCCGACGCCGTCGTCGCGGCGATACGGATTGCCGACGGCGATGACCGTGACCGGAGGGGCGGGCGGGGTCGAAACGCTCACGACCGGTGCACCCGCAAGTCGACGAAGTGGGTGGCGCACGAGATGCACGGGTCGTAGTTGCGCACCGCCTGTTCGCAGAGGGCTTCGAGGGCGGCATCGTCGAGGTCGAGCGAGTGGCCGATGAGGTGGGCGAGGTCGTGTTCGATCACCGGCTGGTTCTGCGACGTCGGCGGAACGATGCGCGCAGCTGCGACCAGGCCCTCGTCGTCGATCTCATAGCGGTGCCAGAGCAGGCCGCGGGGCGCTTCGCTCCACCCGCATCCGACTCCCGCACGCGCCTCGACGGGAATCGCCGGGCGGAGCGGAGACGTGTACGCCTCGGCGATCGCCAGCGCCACCTCACACGCGTGCACAGTCTCGATCGCGCGCACCACAATGCTGCGGAACGGGTTGCGCTCGGCCGGCGTCAGCCCCAACTCGGCGGCGAGTGCGGCAGCTCCCGGCGCCAGGTGGTCGGCGTTCAGTGCGAAGCGGGCGAGCGGGCCGACGAGGTAGTCGCCGCCCACCAGCATCTGTCCGTGGAGCGCGGTCGAGTGCTCCACCTGTACCTCGGCGAAGTGATCGGGGAACTCGTCGACGCCGATGTCGAGGCCGCCGGTACTCACGAGTCGCTCGCCGAGCATCGGGTACTCCGTCGGGTGCCGCAGCGCCACGAGAACCGTGCCGGCGGGCAGTTCGTGGTCGGGCACGGGGAACGTCGACACCCATCGAGCGACGTCGATCGCATCATCGAGCGCCCGACGCAGATCACCTGCGAGCTCGCGCATCGCCGCCACCGTCGGGGTGCTGTAGAAGCCACCGACCTTGACGTTCACCGGGTGCACCGCCCGGCCGCCGACCACTTCGACGATCCGATTGCCGACCTTCTTGAGCGACAACCCGCGCTCGACCTCGAACCGGTGATCGGCCGCCATGGCGAGCCCGCTGGGGTAGCCGAGGAAATCGGGAGCGTGGAGCAAGTGGATGTGCAGCACGTGGCTCTCGATCCACTCGCCGCAGTAGAGGAGGTGGCGCAGTGCGCGGATCTCGTCGTCGACCTCCACACCGCAGGCCGCTTCGAGCGCCTGACACGCGCTCATCTGGTACGCGACCGGGCAGATGCCACAGATCCGAGCGGTGATGTCGGGCGGCTCCGTGAACGCTCGGCCGCGTAGGAACGCTTCGAAGAAGCGGGGCGGCTCGAAGATGCGGAGGCGTACGTCGGCGAGTTCACCGTCGCGGATCTCCACGATCAGCCCGCCCTCACCTTCGACGCGCGTGAGTGCCTCAACCTGGAACCGTCGGGCTCGGTAGTCGTGCGTCACGGTGACCTCGGTCCATCGTCGCGCGTCACGGGCCGCAGCTGCACGGCAACGCGTTCGGCCGCGGCGCGGAACCCCGGCGCGGCGACGTTGAAGGTCTGCAGCGAGCGGAGCCAGTCATCGTCGGAGACGCCCGCTTCGGTCCATGCCGCGTGGAGTGCGTCGGCGTTGACCGCTTCCGACGGCCCGAAGCAGCCGAAGCACCCGCGGTGCAGTGATGGGCACAGCGCGTCACAACCGCCGTGGGTGATCGGCCCGAGGCAGGCAATGCCCTCCGCCACGAGCAGGCACGGGTTGCCG
>DASQFE010000666.1:0-6505 GCA_035633295.1 Ilumatobacteraceae bacterium
TCGCGACCGCCCACGGTGTGCGCCGCTTCTTGCTCGACAGCGATAGCTGGGAACGCACCGCGTGTGCGATGGCTGGGCGCGAACTCACCAGTGCGGAATGGGCGACCAACGTCGGCACCGAACCGCAGGTTCCGACCTGTGCAGGTTCGAGCGATGATCGAGCACCGTCGTGATCGGGTCACGCCGCGCACGTCGTCATTTGCTCGCATTGATGATCATGTCGACGGTCATGGGCGCCGCGTGCGGAGGCGTGCAGGGCGATGTCGGCACAGACAGCAGTCCCGCACCCCCGATCAGCGTCGCGGCACCGGGACGAGACCAGTCGGGCATCCAGGCCGCGCTCGACGACTTCGTCGCCGGCAGCGGCTCTCCGGGAGGCATCGCCTCGGTTCAGGTTGGAACGATGGCGCCCACGATCGTCACCGCCGGTCTGTCCGACCGACGTACCGGCACGCCGATGGTGGGCGACGAACGCTTCTACACCGGCAAGATCGGCGGGCTGTTCGTCACGACCGTCGCGCTCCAACTCGTCGCCGAGGGACGCCTCGATCTCGATGCACCGGTGGGATCACTCCTTGCGGGCGCTCCACGCGGCGACCTGGTCACCGTCCGCCACTTGCTGGAGCACACCAGTGGCTTCGACGACTGGTTCGGCGACGGCGACCTGACTGTCGCACTGGAGCAGGTCGTGGCGGCCGACCCGGACCGGCGAGTCACCAGCGATGAGATCATCGAGCTGATGCGAGACCGGCCGCTGGCGTTCGAGCCCGGGACCGCGGCTCAGCATGCCGAGTTCAACACGTTGCTGCTACGGCTCGTGATCGAGACGATCGAGTCGAAGGAGTTCGGACGGATCCTCGAGGAGCGCATCATCGAGCGGCTCGGTCTGCGCGACACGGCGTACGGGTTTGATGCCGTCCCGCCCAGCGAGCTCCTACCCGGGCTGTTGCGTGTTCGGCCAGATCCGACGGATCAGTGGACCACCGAGTACGAGGGCGCCGCCTTCGTCACGACGTTCTACGCGGCTGCACCCATCACGAGTACCGCCGGTGACCTCATGCGGTTCGGCGATGCACTTCATCGAACCGACGCGCTGGTGCCACGCGACCTTTCCCGCGACGCCGAAATGGTCAACGAGTTCGGATCGTCGCTCCGCGGGATCGCCCTCACCGAAGATGGGGTGTGCGTGATGCTGGTCGACTGCGCGGCCGGCACCCACGAGTACGTGGGGTTCGGCCAACCAAGCCTTGCACTCGGTGCGTACTCCGGTCTGTTCTACGACCGCACGATCGACGCCCTGACCTTCGTGCTGGTCAACAACACTGGGACGTCGATCCGACCGCTCTATCAGTCGGTTCGCGCCGCAATCTGACGACCTGCACATCGAAGCGGTCCGCGGAGGCGCCAGGAGTCCGTCCTCCTGTGACCGCTCGCAGGATCCCTGCAACGTCGAGGAATCCTCCGTCTTCGTTGCCGACAGCTGGATGCGAGGGTTGTGCGAGATGGGTCCGCGATCGTGACGGAAACCGGAACACCGGTCGATCACATGTCAGGAGAAACCATGAAAACCCTTCAACGGCCCGTTCAGATCACCGACCCTTCCCCGATCGGTGTGCGTCCCCGCCAGTGGCGCTCGACCCGACCGATGTCGGCGGCTCGACCCACCGCTGTGGCACTGATCCTTGTCGTCTCCGCCTGTGGAAGCGCCTCCGATGGAGTTGCGGATCGATCATTGACCAGCGCGGCCGAGTCGGCACAAGTGCCGACGAGCACTGGCGTTGCTCCGACGGAGCCTTCTGTCTCGACGAACGCGACGACGAGTACGTCCACCGTCGTCGCTGAGCCATCGGAGTCGACGACGAAGATCGACGTCGGTGGCGACCCGCACCGACTGTCGCTCGGAAGCGGGTCCGTGTGGGTCGCGAACAGCGCCTCCGGCACCGTGTCGCGTATCGATCGGGAGACGAACCAAGTCGTTGCCACCATCGAGGTGGGAGCAATGCCCGTCGGCATCGCAGTTGAAGAGGCTGCCGTATGGGTCGCCAACAACCGAGGCGGGTCGGTCTCGCGGATCGACCCCAGCACGGACCAGGTTGTCGCCACGGTCGAGGTCGGCGAGGGGCCCCGCTTCGTGATCGCGGCAGCAGGAAGCATCTGGGTGAGTGTCGGCCGCGAGAACGCCGTCAAGCGCATCGACCCGGAAAGCAATCAAGTCGTCGTCACGATCAGCGATGTGCCAGACCCGGCGCAGCTGGCAGCCGCCACAGACACCATCTGGGTGACGAGTCGTGGCGGGGATGTCGTGTCGCGCATCAGCCCGACAACTGACACGATCGTGGCATCGGTCGATGTCGGGTATCCGACCATCGGCCTCGCCGCGACCGACGAAGTTGTGTGGGTTGCTGCAACCGCAGGGCCGGAGGTCTCGCGAATCGACCCGGCCACCAACCGCGTCACAGTCCAGCTCGACGTCGGTGACGATTCTTGGGCTCTCGCGAGCGATACGACGGGCGTGTGGCTGTCGTCGAATGGCGCAAACACCGTCTCGAAGATCAGCGCTGCCACCAACGAGGTGACCGAAACGCTGGACGTGGGGCCACAACCACTCGGCCTTGCGGTCGAAGACGACGTTGTCTGGGTTGCCAACGCGGGCGACGACACAGTGTGGCGGATCAGCACCGAATAGACGGCGGGCTGCGGGCTCACGCCACTTCGTGTGCGTCGTCCGCCATGCGTCGAATGTCTCCATCGTCATTGACACGCCCAGGCATGCCGACACTCGGTTGCGTCGAGTGGTGTCGCCTCGCGTCTGAGAAGTCGTCGAAGCAGTCAGGGTCGTTTGCTGGTCGGGTCTGCGGCCAATGGCCACGACCGTGACTCAGTCCATAGGCCTTCGTCGTCCTCGACCAGCAACGTGAGCCGGTCGACTCGAGTCGACAGGGGTAAGCCAGGGGCGATCACGCGTTCCAGGCCGTCGGCGGTGGCGTCATCGATCCGAGTTCCGACGGTTACTTCGTCGACGACGGCGCGAACGGGTGCAGGACCGTCACGTGCGCCGGTACACCACGAGCAGCCACCGGATCATGCCGGAGCCGGTGAGCGGAGATCAGCGTCTCGGCCTCGGCGACCAATACCACGAGAGCAGACCGCGTCACGTTCCCGACCATAACGTCGTGTTCCGCGCGCGTCGACGAGAGGCGCGCCGATCGGCGGTCGGGCGCTTCCGTTGCGGACGGTGGTTGGGTCGGAGGGGGTGGTTGCTCGGCGGCCTTCAGCTCGTCGAGTGCTTGACTCCAGCGGTGAGCGTGGATGCCGGGGAATTGCCCGAAGGTTGCGACTACTCGGCCTGGGCCCGATTGCGCGATAAGGGGCGCCTTGCCGGCCGGATCTGGCGCAAGCGCCACATCGAACCAGAATGCGAACGTCAGGTCATCTCGCAGAGAGTGTCCGTCCACGTGCTCAGGTCCACGCAGGCAGTCAACGGCCTCTTGGACGGGATGGACGCCGACTGAGCCATCGTCGATCACTGGTCGATTCCCGATGACCTGCCCCCGGCAACGATGACGTCTACGACCTCGTGATCGACATCGCCGCCGGCCAACAACCGTCGACACGATCGCCGAACTACTCCGCCAACCCGCCACACAACACCCACGCAGAATCACCACTGCACCGCCGAACAGGGTGCGCGGTAACGGCCTTACCGGGTGCCCGGAAATCACGGGTGAGGTCGCCCACGACACGGAGCGTTGTGGCAGTCGATCTGAGCTCCTCCGTCCGTCAAGCTGGGATATTTGTATGTTCCGATTCTGAAGGCGGGTGGGCCCACGTGGCCACAGCACGTTGTGTGCGTGGCCGTCGACCCGACGCCCGCGCGATCGCCTCGAACGGCCGGCCGTTAGCCGTCGGCGGGAGGGCAGACCACGACGGCGATCTGCGGCGTCTTCGTACTCCAGACCTGATAGGTGCCGGGCGCGAGCTCGAACGGTACGAATTGCCCCAGGCGATCGAAGTCGACGTAGGGATCGTCGGTCACGACGAAGTCGAGATCGTCGCGGGTGTACGCCACCGCATCTCCTTCGCCGATGACGTAGAGCCCGGTGACCTGCGAGAACAGCGCCGACGCCGAGTAGTCGGAGTCAGCCATGAGGCCGACCCAGACGTCGGCGCCGGCGTCCGCCGTGAACGGCGTCGACGGCGAGTCCTTGGCCAACGCCTCGGCGACGAGCACCTCCCGCTCCTGCTCTGGGCACACCTCCGGTTCGGCCTCACCCGAGGCGAACGGGTTGCACGCCGCGGCTGGCACCGCCAGCAGGAGCGTCAGCCAGGAGGATCTGGGCATACGAAGAACATCGGCGCCGTTTGGTCGACACCTGAGGGCTGGTATCTCATGCTTCGAATGCCTCGGCGGTAGTACGAAGCACCGCCGGACTACCTGACCCACGTAGTGGCCGGCAGGAGCGAAGGTCGAGCCAGCACATATCGCCACACAGAATCTCGGCAACCGTGCGCCGGTCGAAGCCGATGTGGGCGACGAACTTGGTGCACTTCATGGTTGTCTGGCGTATTCCCTTCTGGCACACGGCGTCGGCCGCGGACCCTCAGGTCACGCCGGTTCCCCGGACTTCCTGATGACAGTCATGAGGTGCTGGTTCCTCAGGGCCATGGACAGACTCGTCGACATGGCACTATGTTGTGGGTCTCTGCAGACGGGGGGTCGGCATGAATGCTCGAGAATCGCTCAAGAGAGTCGCTGTCATGGTGTTGGCGAGCGTGCTTGCTGTGGCCGTTGTGCCCACGATCGCCGCGGAGGCGGGGCGGCCCGAGCCGCTAGCGAACCTCGTGCCGAAGATCGTCTGGGAGTCGTGCGGGCCCGACTTCCCCGGCGCCGAGTGTGCGGTCGCCAGCCTGCCCCTGGACTACGACCAGCCGCGTGGCGACATGACATCGATCGCCCTGGCGAAGATCCCCGCCTCGGACCCCAACGGGCGGCTGGGCACGGTGTTCGTCAATCCTGGCGGCCCGGGTGGATCGGGGGTCGAGCTGGTCCTCTCAGGGTTTGGCGAGTACTTGGCGGGCAACCTGGGTGGCCGCTTCGACGTGGTCGGCTTTGACCCGCGTGGTGTCGGGTTCTCTGACCCGCTGCGCTGCTTCCCAAGCGAGGAGGCGCTCAACGCTTTCTTCGCGGACCAGCCGGTGTTCCCGTTTCGCCCCCGGCAGTTCCGGCCGTTCTTCGACACGTACAGCAGCCTCGGTCCGACATGCTTGCGCGCTGCACCACCTATTGCAGCGCACATGAGCACGGCCGACGTCGCCCGAGACCTCGATCTCCTCCGCCAGGGCGTCGGTGACGCCAAGCTCACGTACCTCGGCTTCTCGTACGGCTCGTTCCTCGGCACCACGTACGCCAACCTGTTCCCCGACCGGGTGCGGGCGCTCGTGATCGACGGGGTTCTGAACCCCAAGCTGTGGTCGACTGGGCGACAGATCGAATCAGACCGAGTCGCCACCCAGCCCGTGTTCGACGAGTTCCTGCGCCTCTGTGACGAGGCAGGACCGGCATGCGCGTTCTCCGCTCCTGGCGGGTCGGAGGCTCGGTGGGAGGCTTTGGCCGACGCGCTCCGCCGCGAGCCGCTCGTTTTGCCGGACGGGTTCGAGTATTCCTACGACCTTCTCATCGCCGACGGCGCCGGAGCGATGTACGTCCCCGAGTTCTGGCCGTCGGCGGCCGAGTTCTTCGGCTTCCTCGCCCAGGCCGTGCTCGATGATCCGGCGGCCGCCACCGCCGCAGCCGATGCCCGTGTTGCGCTGCGCAACCTGCTGAGCCCACCGGGGCTGAACGCCGACTACCCGAACGGTTTTGACGCCTACTACGGCAACCACTGCGCCGACACCGAGTACCCCTCGAACTTCGGCCAGTTCCGCGCCACAGGCCAATACGCATCGCGAGGATCGCAGTTCGGGCCCTACTGGTGGTGGTCCAATGCCGGCTGCGCCGCCTGGCCGGTGAACGCCGACCGCTACACCGGACCGTGGTCGACGACGACTTCGGCTCCGGTGCTCATCGTCGGCAATTTCTTCGACGGAGTGACCGACTATGCAGGGGCCCAGGCCGTCAACCGTCAACTCCGCACCAGCCGCCTCCTCAGCTACGCAGGGTGGGGTCACACCGCCTACGGCCGAAGCGCGTGCGCTACTGCCGCCATCGATACCTACCTGCTCGACACGACTCTGCCGGCCAAGGGGACCGTCTGCCCCGCCAACCCGAACCCGTTGCTTGGCGACCCCAACGCGCGAACCGCGGCTCCGGCCATCCTCGTTGGGCTCCCACCCTCCTGGCTCGGTCGGTGAGTCGCTCAAACGGACGATCGAGGAAGAACGGCCCCGCCCCCCCGGGTGGCCATAAACCGAGGTTGAACAGCTGACGGCAGCCAACGGGCTACCTGACACGTCGGAACCGGCGTGCATGCACGGCGATCGGGCCGGTGGTCATTCAGTCGAAAGT
>DASQFE010000667.1:0-1842 GCA_035633295.1 Ilumatobacteraceae bacterium
ATGGATCGCCAGCACACCATGCGCGCGACGCTCGACTGGTCGTACCGGCTTCTGAGCGAGGACGAGCAGCGACTCTTCCAGCGTCTGGCGGTCTGGCCGAACGGGTTCGAACTCGACGCCGCCCTCCACGTCGCAGCGCTCATGGGCCTCGATGCCGCCAGCGCAACGGACCACGTCACGTCGCTCGTCCAGAAGAGCATGATCGTGTCGGACCGGACCGAACACGGGATCCGGTACCGGATGTTCGAGACGATGCGAGCGTTCGGGCTCGAACGTCTCGACGACCGAAGCGAACGCAGCGAGGCCTCGTGGGCGCTCGCGGACTGGGTGGCGACGCTCACCGATCTGCTGTACCTCGAGCCATGCAACGCCGAGGTCGAGCGCAACTCGATGCGCCTCGAACGTGAAGCGGAGTGCTGGCGCGAGGCCGTGATGCTCGCGGCCCGGTTGGGTTCGTGTGAGCTGGCCGGGCGGTTGTGCGGCCCACCGGCCGCGTACTTCCTCCTCGGTCGCCACGACCTCGCCGCCGACGTCAAGCCGTTGCTCGATCTGTGCGAGCGCCGGACGCCTCGGCGTCGAGCCGTGCTCGTGTGCCTGCTCGTCGCGGCAGCGGGCGCGTCGGCTCCCGAACTCGTGGATGAGTGGGTGGAGGAGGTGCTGGCGCTCGACGAGACGGAACACACGGGTATCGGCGCGCTGATGCTGTGGCTGGTGCTCACCTGGCGCGGCGACCTGCGCGCATCGGTCGAGGTCTGCACACAGGCGGTGTTCGACGACCTGCTGCCGCAGACGTCACGTGACCTGCTTCTCGGCATCGCAGTGCTCGATCGGTTCAGCCTCACCGACGCCGCCGACGATCCGAACGGTCTCATCGAACGCGCACTGCAGGTCGCCGAGCGAAGCGACGTCGCACTCCACCGGGTCACCTGTCGGTTGGGCGCCGCCTGGGGCCTGGTGTCCGTCGACCCGTTGCGATCGATGGAGCTGGTCCAAGCTGCGTTGGCCGACATCGAGTACGTGCCGGCGCTCACGCGCCTGACCCTGCCCGGGAGTGCATCGCGGCTGCTCGCCAACCTCGACGCACAGACCGCTGCGCGTGAGTTGTTGGACCGCTTCGACGTCGCCCCATCGACGAAGTCGTTCATCGACCTCGTGCCGGTGTTCTACGCCACGACGTTGCTCGATCGCGTCGGGCATCCCGCCGCGTCGGCCACGCTGGCCACGTTGTCCCGCTCGCCGGTCGAGCCCTACCTGTCGATGATGGATGCGCTCGAGTACGCCACTCAGATCTCGACCTCCGACAACCTCAGCCTTTTCGATCTCGAGTCCACGGTCAGGGCAGCCCTCGCCGATGTCGCTGGCGACCTGATGGACGAACTCGTCAACGACAGCTGACCTGCACTTGTGGACCAGGGCCGACCCGATCAGTTCAGGTTCTCCTCGGGTGGCGCACGGTGCCCATGCGTCAGCGTCGCCCGTTCAGCTGAACCGTGCGCGCAAGTACCCGCTGCACGAGACCGGCGGAATCGGGCCGCAGGTTACTCGACACGGCTCTGAACGAGTCGTGAGCGCCACATACCGGCGCCACGTAAGCACGGGCGCTTTCGACCACAGCGCGCCGCATCGCGGCCAATCGTGACACCACATGATCCCGGGATGCGTTCCGGAATCTCCGCGTGAACTGGTCAGGGTTTGCGGGCGCGCACCGCAAGCGTCACGGGTGTGGGTTCGGCGCCTTCAGCGAACTCCTCGAGGACGAAACCGGTTGCGGTCAGCGTGTTGAGCAGTTCGGCGAGCGGGTAGTGAACGGCTCCGACTTTGTCGCGTACTCCACGGTCGGTC
>DASQFE010000668.1:0-11838 GCA_035633295.1 Ilumatobacteraceae bacterium
GCCGGACGTTCCGACTCCAAGTTCCAACCTTACCGTGGTGTGCCCACCAATGCGCGGCAGGTCGATCACCGACGTGGATGCATCGCGAAGTTCGTGCAACGAATTCAGCCCAAAATCCAAGGCGGGATCGGCTGTGGGGAGCGCAAGGCGCGCAGTGAGGAAGCTGCCTCACGGCAGCGACGAACCTGCGCAACGCAGCGATCGCCGCAGCCGGCCCGCCTCAGCGACGCAAGCCTTGTTCGGCGATGATGGTGCGGTAGCGCTCGACATCGATCGCCTTGACGTAGTCGAGCATGCGACGGCGACGACCGACGATCATCAGGAGCCCACGACGGCTGTGGTGATCCTTCTTGTGGATCTTGAGGTGCTCGGTGAGGTGGGTAATGCGCTCGGTGAGCAGTGCGATCTGCACCTCGGGCGAGCCGGTATCGGTCTCGTGGGTGCGGTTCTTCTCGATGGTCGCCGTCTTGTTGGGCGTGGTGTCGGCCAGATCAGCCATGGTGTGTCGCCTTCCGATTGGTGCTGCCGGTCGACCGGCAGCGTTGGAGGTCGCAGCGCACTCCGGATGGAGTGTTCTGCATCACGCCCGCGCCGGAAGTTCCAGCCCGAACGGACCTGGCAATGCTACGGCCCACGACTGCCGCTCACAACGGGACGGCCGCCGGATGGGGCTGACGGGTACGCTCGCTCGTCGTGCCACCCCGGATCGAGCTGCGTGAGGTCTCGAAGTCGTTCGGGACACTCGACGCGCTGGCACCGGTCAGTTTCGACGTCGCCGAGGGTGAAACGGTCACACTGCTCGGGCCGTCGGGCTGCGGCAAGACCACGTTGCTCCGGCTGATCGCCGGCCTGGAGACGCCAACGTCGGGCGAGATCGTCGTCAACGGGATGACACCGGGTGACGCTCGACGGCACAAACAGATCGGGTTCGTTCCGCAGGCTCCCGCACTCTTGCCGTGGCGCACCGTCGAGGCCAACGCCCGGTTGCTCCTCGACATCAACCGGTCGGCGTCGCCGGCAACACCGAGCGCTTCGGTGACCGACCTCCTCGACGAGGTGGGTCTCGGCGAGTTCCTCGACGCGTTGCCGCACGAGTTGTCCGGCGGCATGCAACAGCGGGTCGGTCTCGTGCGGGCATTCGCGCTCGACGCTCCGATCCTGCTGATGGACGAACCATTTGCGGCCCTCGACGAGATGACCCGGACCGATATGCGCCACCTGCTGGGGCGGCTGAGCGAACCACTCGGAACGACCGTGGTGTTCGTCACCCACTCGATCCCCGAGGCGACGTTCCTCTCCGACCGGGTAGCGGTGATGTCGGCACGGCCGGGTCGGGTCACCGACGACATCACGATCGACCTCGCCCACCCGCGCACGCCCGACATCGAGGACACCGACGAGTTCTTCCACGTCACGACCCGGCTGCGGAGTGCGTTGAGCGCAGGGAGAGACCGGTGAGCCCGGGACTCAGACGGATCGTCGCGCCGATTGTCGGCATCGTGGTGTTCGCCCTGTTCTGGGAACTGCTCGTGCAGATTTTCGACATCCGACGATTCGTGCTCCTGGCGCCGTCGACCATCATCGACACCCTCGCCGCCAACCCCGCGTTCTACTGGGAAAACGCTCTCGTCACCGCTGGCCACATGCTGATCGGCCTCGCGATCTCGCTGCTGTGCGCCATCGTCGTCGGGTCGATCATGGCCGCATCGCGCTTCATCGAGGAAGCGGCACAACCGGTACTCATCCTTGTACTCGTGACGCCCTGGGTCGCCTACATCACCTCCGTGGTGCTCTGGCTCGACGGCGGAAACCCCACGATCTACTTCATGGTGGCCTTCACCGCGTTCCCGGTGTTCACCTTCGGCGTCGTCGGCGGTATGAAGTCCGCAGACCCGGCTGCACGGGAGCTGCTTGCAAGCGTCGATGCCAGGCCCTGGGAGGTCCTCTGGCGTCTCCGACTCCCGTCGGCGCTTCCGTCGATCTTCACGACGGCCCGATTCGCCGTCGGGCTGGGGCTGGCAGCGGCCTACTTCAGCGAGGGGTCGGCGCTCACCACCACGGGGCTTGGCGCCATCGGTCGCCGTGCCGCATCGTTCAACGACGCCGAGACACTTTGGACCACGATCGTGTGCTCGGCGCTGCTCGGCATCGTCGGGCTCATGATGGTGTCGATCCTCGAACGAATCGTGTTGAAATGGCACGTGTCACAGCGACGTTGACTGAGGCGTTCTCCACGGCGCGTGGCATCATGAATCACCCACGTGGCCAATTGCGTGGTTCGATCCCCGAATGACTGGAACCCCGATGCGCCTCCGCAACGTCACTGCTCTCGCTGCCTGCACCGCCGCCCTTCTCGCTGCATGTTCGAGTGACGGTGACACCACCACTTCCAACACCACCACCTCCGACTCCACCACCTCCGACACGACGGCTACCCCCACCTCGGCGACCACCGACAGCGCCGCGGCAGGTGTTGCCGATGTCGTTGCCGGCGAAGCGTTCCCCGAGGATCGTTGCGCAGCCAACGAGGCCGTCGGAACGATCACGTATCTGACCGGCTTCGACTTCGCGGCAACTGCTTCGATCGTCGACATTCTCGTTGCCGAGGAGAAGGGGTACTACGACGCCATGTGCCTCGACGTCGAAGTCAAGGCGAGCTTCTCCACGGCCAACTATCCACTCATCGCCGAGAACGACGCCCAGTTCGCCTCGGGCGGATCGTTCAGCGAGGTCGCGTCGTTCTCCGCTGCCAACGACGCCGATCTCGTGGTCGTGGCTGTCGAAGGCCCGACGGCGATCGATTCGCTCATCCTCAAGCCGGGCGTTGCGACCGAACTCGCCGACCTCGAAGGCACCACGATCGGCGTCAAGGGAAAGCTCCCGCCGAGCGTTGCGGCCATGCTGGCGCAGGCGGGTCTGGTCGAGGGCGAGAACTTCGACACGGTGCTCCTCGACGGCTTCGACCCGGTACAGCACATCGCCATCGAGTCGATCGTCGGATTCCCCGGTTACAAGAGCAACGAGCCGGGCCAGCTCGAGCGCGCCGGCATCGAGTTCGACCTGTTCGATCCCATCGACTACGACATCCCGGGCTCGTTCGGCGTCATCTACACGAACCAGCAGTTCCTCGACGAACATCCAACGGCGGCTGAGGACTTCGTCCGCGCCACGATGCTCGGCCTGGACGATGCCATCGCCGACCCGGAGGCCGCGGCAGCGATCTCAGTCGAACGGATCAACGCCGGCGGCAACCCGAACTTCCTCTCGCCCGAGGGCGAGACGTTCCGTTGGACCACCGATGCAGCACTCATCTCGTCGCTCACGCCGGCGGGAACCGGGTTCGGCGTGCCCCAGTTGGCTGCGCTGGAGAACGAACTCGGCACCTACGCCGAGATCGGCCTCTTCGGTGATGCTGGCGCACCTGACGCCGCTGCGTTGCTCGGTGACAACATCATCGTGGGGATCTACACCGACGACGGCAAGGTCATCTGGCCCACCTGAGCGTGCGGAGATACAACGGGGCTGTCCCCCGTTGAATGCATCACGTGTCGAGGAGTTGACGCACGTGCCCGATGTCGTGAGCGAGCTGGGCGATGAGGGCGTCGACGCCGTCGAACTTGCGCTCACTCCGCAGGAAGTTCGTGAAGCGAACCTCGGCTTGCTCGCCGTAGAGGTCGACGTCGACATCGAGCAGGTGCGCTTCGAGGAGCGATGCATCGGCATGTTCATAGAACGTCGGGCGCCGGCCGAGGTTGATCGCGCAGGGGTGGACGTCTCCGTTCGGACGTTCGTACCAGCCGGCGTACACGCCATCGGCGGGCAGACACATCCCATTCGGCACGCCGACGTTGGCTGTCGGAAAACCGAGTAGGCGGCCGCGTTGGTCGCCTTCGAACACGGTGCCGCGAACCTCGTACGGGTGTCCGAGCATCGTATTGGCAAGGGTGATGTCGCCGCCGGCGAGCGCCCGACGGATCGCCGTGCTGCTGACGGGCTCATCGACACCGTCACGACGAGACACCAATCGGATCGGTTCGACATCGAAGTCGCTCTCAGCACCAAGCTTGCGCAGGAGGTCGACATTGCCCTCGCGATGACGCCCGAAGTGAAAGTCTTCGCCGACCACGATCACCCGGGTCTTGAGGCAGCGCACCAACACCCGGTCGACGAACGACTCCGGGGTCTCCGCCGCCTGGGCCCCGTCGAACGGCACGACCACCACCGCATCGACGCCCGTCGCTTCAAGGAGTTCGAGCTTCTGCTCCGGGCTCGTCAGTAGCCGCGGCGCCGACTCAGGGCGCACCACGCTGGCTGGATGTCGATCGAACGTGACAACAACCGACTGTGCACCGAGATCCGCGGCGCGCCGCCGAACCTGGTCGATCACGGCGCGGTGTCCGAGATGAACGCCGTCGTACGCGCCGATCGTGATCACCGATCGGACATCACCCCACGAGCAGTGTTCCAGGTCGTTTACGACGAGCACGCCGCAACGCTATCGGCCGTGACCGGCGTGGACCGATACCTGCGAGATCAAACAGTCAGGTGGTCAAACAGGCAGCACAACGGCCGGTTTGGCCTGACCGTCGCGGAACACCTCGTAGACGGCCAGCAACTGCTCGCGTCCATCGAAGATCGCCCATGGCCCGTCGCCATCCCAGGTGTCGAGGACGCGACCGTTGGCAACGAGTGCTGCGACGTCGTCGCTCACTACCACAGCGTCAAGCGAGCGGACAGCGCTGGCGACCGGGAGGAGCTCGCAGTCGTCCGGGGGTGCGGCCTCGGCCAGCGTGAACTCACCGACGTACGTACGGCGAAGGTTGCGCAGGTGCGCTCCCCCGCCGAGCAGTCGACCGAGGTCGTCGGCGAGCGCTCGGATGTAGGTGCCTGGCGAACACTCGACATCGATCGCCAACACGCCAGGCTCGGCCCAACCGACCACCTCGAATCGGTGGATCGTCACGGGACGCGGTGCCCGCTCGATCTCGATGCCCTCGCGGGCGAGTTCGTGGAGACGCTTGCCGTCGACGCGGATGGCCGACACCATCGGCGGTACCTGTTCGATGTCGCCAACGAGGTGTTCGACCGCTGCCGCTCGGGCATCGTCGAGCGTGACGTCGGACATGTCGAACGTGGCCACCAACTCGCCGGACGCGTCGAGCGTCGAG
The DNA here is from genome assembly GCA_035633295.1 of Ilumatobacteraceae bacterium. GTDB lineage: Bacteria > Actinomycetota > Acidimicrobiia > Acidimicrobiales > Ilumatobacteraceae > Sva-07. Next base: position 5,169 of record DASQFE010000668.1, read on the forward strand.
GTGGACGATCCGAGCACCACCTCACCGGCGTAGCCCTTGCGGGTCTTCTCGACGAACCGCAAGAGCCGGGTCGCCTTGCCGACCGCCACCACGAGCACCCCGGTCGCATCCGGGTCGAGCGTGCCGGCATGGCCGACCTGGCGCTCACCGAATCGACGCCGCAGCATCCCGACGACGTCGTGGCTCGTCACGCCGGCAGGCTTGTCGACGACGGCCAGCCCATGGGTCGTCGCCGGCTTGCGGCGCGCCATCAGACCCCGATCGAGCCTGCGTCGGGCACGTCATCGGTGGGTGAGTCGTCGCTCGCCTCACGATCGAGTCGCGCCCGATCCGACTTCAGGATCTCGTCGATTCGTGCCGCCGAGCGGATCACCATGTCGGGGCGGAAGTCGAGAATCGGCGTCTTCTTCGCCCGGATCTGACGGGCGATCGACGACTGCAAACGCACACGGTGATCCGCGAACGCTTCCAGGATCTCCTCGTCGCCTTCCTCGTCGGCGAGCGAATCGAAGAACACGATCGCACGATTCAATTCGGGGTCGACATCGATGCCCGTGACGGTCACGAACGCGAGCCGCTCATCATCGATCCGCACGAGCTCATCCGCGATGATCTCCTGCAGCGTGGTACTCACCCGCGCGCTGCGCGAGTACTTCGGTGTGCTCGTGCGTCGGCTGCTGGTGTGCTTTCCTGCCATCACTTCTCTCTTCGGATTTGGTTGTCACATCTGGGGTCTGACCCCTGATGTGACAGGTCAGGTGAAGTCGGGGGCGACCCGGTTCGACCGTTTGAGTTCGGCCATGCCCGACATGGTGGCAAGCTTCTCGACGGCGTCCCAGAGTTCGAGGGCCTCGGTGCCGGTGGGCGCCTTGGAGATGACCGGACCGAAGAAGCTTGCCTCGGTGTCGGCTCCTGGATGGAACGTCAGGATCGGCGTACCGACATCGCGACCCGTGCGGCTGAGCGCCAGCTCGGTCTCGGCGCGGATGTACTCGTCGTGGGACTCATCATCGGCCGCCTCGATGTACGACTCGTCGAATCCGTTGGTCGAAAGCAGACCGCGGTACCAACCCAGCGTGTCGTCTCGCGCATCTTCGCGCTGTGCGTTGACATGCAAGGCCGTGCCCACGACGGTGTACCACTTCCCGACCGCAGTCGACTCGTCGAGCCGGATCGCGTTCGCGATTCGCAAGCCCTGGTGGCCAAGGTAGTGGCCCGCCCGATACCGGGGCGTGTACCACTCCTGGGTGTTGTTCTCGTTGAGGACCCACAGGGAGATGAACCGCCAGTCGACCTCGTAGTGGCGCTGCTCACTGACGTTGGTCACCCACCGCGACGTGATCCACGCCCACGGACAGACGGGGTCGAAGAAGAAGTCGAGGTCACAGGCCATCGCTCCAACCTACCGACGACTCACGTCCGCGGGATCTCGACGTCCTGATAGGTCTCGATGAGATCGCCCGGCTTGAGATCCTGGAAATCGGACAGGCCGATACCACACTCGAAGCCCTCACGGACCTCGCGAGCATCGTCCTTGAACCGCTTGAGCGACGTGATGTCGCCCTTCCAGATGATCGTGCCGTCTCGCAGGAAGCGCACCTTGGAGCCGCGGGTGATGACACCCGAGCGCACGTAGCACCCGGCGATCGCACCGAGCCTGGGCACCCTGAAGATCTCGCGGACCTCGGCTTCGCCGGTGACCTGCTCTTCGAACTCGGGTTCGAGCATGCCGATGACAGCCTGCTCGATGTCTTCGAGCAGCTTGTAGATGATCTCGTAGGTACGGATCTCGACTTCTTCCTGCTCGGCCAGCTTGCGGGCCTTGCCGTCGGGACGCACGTTGAATCCGACGATCGTCGCGTTGGTCGCATTGGCCAGCGTGATGTCGTTCTCGGTGATGCCGCCGACCGCGCGGTGCACGAAGCTGACGTTGACCTCGTCCCGCTCGAGTCGACGCAACGACTCGGTCACCGCTTCGAGCGAACCTTGCACGTCGGCCTTCAGAATGAGGTTGACCGACGCCTTCTGGCCCGACTGGATCTGGGCGAAGATGTCTTCGAGTTTCGTGCCTGTCTTGACCCGCGCATCCTCGCGCAGATGCTTGGCCTTGAGCCGCAACTCGCGTGCCTCGGCGACCGTGCGGGCGATCTTCTCGTCGGGGGCGGCTCGGAACTCGTCGCCGGCCTCGGGCACGAGCGACAGGCCCAGCACCTGGACCGGGGTCGACGGACCGGCCGTCTTGACCTGTTCACCCTTGTCGTTGATCATGGCGCGGACCTTGCCCCAGGCTGCACCGGCGACGATCGGATCGCCGACCTTGAGCTCACCCTTGTCGACGAGCACCGTGGCCACCGGGCCGCGTCCCTTGTCGAGTTGCGCCTCGATGACGATGCCCTTGGCGCGCCCGGTCGGGTTCGCAGTGAGCTCTTCGAGCTCGGCAACAACCTGGAGCTGCTCGATGAGATCGTCGACGCCGACACCCTTCAGGGCTGACATCTCGACCACGATCGTGTCGCCACCCCACGACTCGGGAACGAGTTCGTACTCGGCGAGCTGTGTGAGTACACGTTGGGGATCGGCGTTGTCCTTGTCGATCTTGTTGACCGCCACGACAATCGGCACGTCGGCGGCGCGAGCATGATTGATGGCCTCGATGGTTTGCGGCATGATGCCGTCGTCGGCCGCGACCATCAGCACCACGATGTCGGTGGCGTCAGCGCCACGTGCACGCATCTGCGTGAACGCAGCGTGACCGGGCGTATCGAGGAACGTGACCGAGCCGTGCTCGTTCTGCACCTGGTATGCGCCGATGTGTTGGGTGATGCCACCGGCCTCGCCATCGACGACGTTGGCGCCGCGGATGTGATCGAGCAATGTGGTCTTGCCGTGATCGACGTGGCCCATCACGGTGATGACAGGCGGTCGCGGCTCTTGCAGCTCGTCGTCGTCGGAGTCGTCGAACAACTTCTGCAGTTCGACTTCCTCCTGCTGACCAGGCTCGACGAGCAGGATCTCGGCACCCACCTCGAGCGCGAACAACTCCATCTGCTCGTCGGCGAGTGTCATCGTGGCCGTGACCATTTCGCCGTTGTTGAGCAGGAAGCGCACGACATCGGCCGGGGTGCGGTTCAGCTTCGGAGCGAACTCCTGGGCCGACACACCACGTTCGACGATGACGACGCCCTCGGGAACAGGAGCGTCGGATGACGTGTAGGCGGTGAACTGCGGCTGCAGATCGTCCTGGTCGCGACGACGACGCCGACGGCCGGTACGGCGCGGCGGGCGCCGCTGACCGCTCGGACGATTGCCGCCACCGCCGGGGCCGCCACCGGGGCCGCCGCCACCAGGCGCGCCGCCGGGACGACCAGGACCACCGCCGCCGCCGGGGCCGCCGGCAGGACGAGGGGTATAGCCGCCTGGACGCGGTGCGCCAGGGCGAGCCGCTGGACCACCGGTGCGGCTCGTCGGACGAGAAGAACCCGGAGGCGGTGGAATCGGCCTGCCACTCGGTGAGAGGGGGCGGCCAGGAGGTGGTGGGATCGGACGCCCGGTGGGCGAGAGTGGGCGTTCGGATGTCGCCGTGTTGGGAGCATCCTCGGCACGGCGCGCCTCGGGAGGCGCAGCTGCGTGCTCGGGTGGGCGGCCACCGGCGGTAGGACGACCACTGGAGATCACGCGCAGCGAGGCGTCGGACGCCACTGGTTGGCTCGGCGGCGCCACCGGCGCTTCGGCGACGACGGGAGCTGGCGCCGTTTGCTCGGCGGGCTCGGCCTCGGTGACGACCGGCTCGGGCGTCGGCGCGACCGCGATTTCCGGTTCCGGTGCCTGCTCGACAACTTCTGGTTCGACGGCCTCGGGGGCCGCAACCTCGGCGACCATCGTCTGCGTTGCTGCAGAGTCGGCCACCGGCATCTCGACGACGGGTTCGGCCACCGGTGCTTCGACCGACTCGGCGTGATCGACCGCTTCGACGACCGGGGTGTCGACGGGAGCGACAACGGCCTCGGATGCGTCCACAACGGCCTCAGGCGTTTCGGGCGCTGCCGGCTTTGCGGCGGCGGCCTTCTTGGGCGCTGCCTGCTTGGCCGCGGCCTTCTTCGGTGCAGCCTTCTTCGGTTCGGCCTTCTTGACCACCTTGGGCTCTTCGGGCTGTTCGTCACGCTTGAGCCCGTCACGCTCGGCGCGACGGGTCACCATGTCGGCGTATGCCTCAGCGAGCGACGATGACGGGCCCTTCGCGGCAACGCCGAGCACACCACACAGGTCGAGGACCTCTGCGTTTGTCATCCCGAGCTCTTTCGCGAGTTCGTGGATCCTGATCTTCTTAGCTGCCACGTTGTCGATTCAACCTTTCACTGTCGTCTTTGCCTCGCAGATGCCGGAATCGCTGTGCATCTCATTCATCTTCGTCGTCGACGCTGTCGCAGCAACGCTGTCTGATTGCCCGCTCGTCGTCGGGTGTGACATCGACACGCCACGCCCGTGCGAACGCACGCCGCGTGATGGCCGCATCGAGACACGCTGCCTCGACTCGGCCGGTGCCACCCGAACTCCGACAGATCCACGCACCACGACCGTCGCTGGCGCCGTCAACGACGATACCCGTCGCCGATTTCGTGACCCGCACGAGCGCGGGCTGTGGGCGTCGCTGGCGGCAGCCGAGACAGCTACGGATGGGTTCGGGGCGCTCAGCAACACTCAGTCGTCGTCGCCGTTCTCGCTGGCGGCCGCGTCGGCCCCGTCGGATTCACCGGCGTCGGACAAGGTGTCCGACACCACGTCAGTGGTGTCTGACACAAGCACATCCTCGGAGTCATCCGCATCAGGAGCTCCCGGCAACTCGCCGTCAGCTTCGGAGGCCTGAACTTCGGAAGCGTCCGCGACAACCACCGGCTCACTTTCGACTGCTTCATCCTCGGTCGTGGAGACCGCCGCGGCCGCCTGCCAATCGGATTCGCTGATGACGCTGCCGTCGGCGGCGTGCCATTCCATCTCGCCGGTCTCGGCGTTGGCGCGCCATTCACCGTCGGCATACTCGACGTCGGCATCGCGGCCGCCGGCCGGGATGCCTTCCGCGAGCTGCGTCTCTGACCGAATGTCGACGCGCACGCCGGTCAGGCGCGCAGCGAGTCGAGCGTTCTGGCCTTCTCGGCCGATCGCCAGACTGAGCTGATGGTCGGGCACGATCACGTCGGCTGCGGTGCCGTCGTCGGAGATGATCACCTGGGTGACCTTCGCCGGCGACAGGGCCTTCGCAACGAAGTCGGCAAGGTCTTCGCTGAACGGCACGATGTCGATCTTCTCGCCGCGCATCTCGTTGACGACCATGCGGACACGGCCACCGCGCGCGCCAACGCACGCGCCGACCGGATCGACGTTGTGGTCGTTCGACCAGACGGCGATCTTGGTGCGGTGGCCCGGTTCACGGGCGCAGGCCTTGATCTCGACGATCCCGTCGGCGATCTCGGGCACTTCGAGCTCGAACAACCGCTTGATGAGGCCGGGATGCGTACGCGATACCACGATCTGTGGGCCCTTCGGCGTGCGCCGCACTTCGACGATGTAGGCCTTCTGGCGGTCGCCCTGGGCCGGACGCTCGAACGGCACCTGCTCGGCCTGCGGCAACAGCGCCTCGACCCGACCGAGGTCGAGCAGCGTGTAGCGGGCGTCGGTGCGTTGGATGATGCCGGTGACGATGTCGCCCTCGCGGTTCGCATACTCCTCGAACTTGCGCTCGGACTCGACCTCGCGGATGCGCTGGCTCATCACCTGCCGGAACGTCTGTGCGGCGATACGGCCGAGTTCGTCCTTCTTCGGCGTGTCGTCGCGCTCGTTGATCCAGTTGCCGTCTTCATCGACGTCATACGCAATGAAGGAGAACTCCATGGTTTCGGGGTTCACTTCGACGACCACTTCGTCGGCGGCATCGGGGCGACGCTTGTAGGCCGAGGCGAGGGCGTCGACGAGAACGTGCAGCAGTGTGTCCTCGGAGATGCCCTTCTCCTGCGCCAGCATGCCAATGGCCTCGCTCATGTCGAGGTTGCTCATGACGGTTGCCTCTCCTTCGTCGATGTCGGATTCTGGGTCGTTGCAGCCGAAGACTTGGCGGCGGCCTTCTTGCTCGATTGCTTGCCGGGCTGCTTTCCGGGCTTGGGCTTGGGGCCCCACTCGAACACCGTGCGCGCTTTGTCGATTTCGGTGATCACGACGCTTCGCTCGGTGCCGTCGTCGAGCAGAAGCGTGGCGCAACGATCGTCGGCGGCGATGAGCGCTCCCTGCAACCGGCGCGGGTCGGCGAGCGCATCACGCAGACGCACCGAGATCGTCTTGCCCACCTCGCGCTGGAAGTGCGCCGGCGTGCGGAGCTGACGTTCGAGACCGGGGCTCGTGATCTCGAGTGTGTACTGCCCGGCGATCGGATCTTCGTGGTCGAGTTCGCGTGAGATGAGACGGGTGGCGAGCGACAATGAGTCGAGCGTGATACCGCCATCGGAGCCCGGCAGTGTGTCGAGCGTGATCCGGATGGTGCCGCCCCGGCGCTCGATGTCGTAGACGTCGAGGGACAGATCGGAGGCAATGGGGCCGACGAGGGCGTGCATGCGATCGATCTCTGATGCTGCGCTCATCGGAACTGCCTCCTTTCAACAAACAAGGCGTGGGGCTCAGCCCC
>DASQFE010000669.1:0-2834 GCA_035633295.1 Ilumatobacteraceae bacterium
TGAAGCTGACGACGTGGAGGATCCACATCCACTGGTGCCAGGTCTCGAGGGACGACGCCGACCATCCGTCGACGAGGGTGGCGAGCGGATAGCCGACGAACGACCACTTCTCGTAACTCGGGGTGCCCTCTTCGGCGATGCGGAACATCTCGGCGCCGAAGCCCGTGACGCCGACGGCGAAAAACGTGGCGAGGATCGCTGCGTGTTCCGGCTTCGACTTGATGCGGATTCGGTAGGGCCGCTGGACGTAGCGGCGGACGATCGCCCACACGATGCCGCCGAGGAAGACCAGGCCGGCAGCATCGCCGATGAAGATGTAGGCCTGATACGTGGTGCCGTGGAGGAACTTGAGTTGCTCCGGCAGCTGGTGGTCGACCTCGAGCACGGTGGTGACGCCCAGAAGTACCAGGAACCCGAAGTAGATCATCGAGTGCATCAGGCCGGCGCCGCTGTCACGCAGCAGCGTCTGCATGTAGGCGCCGGCACGAAAGTCTTTCAGCCGACTCGCTGCGTTCTTCCTGGTGGTGTGGCGCTGCGCCGGGGCGCCGCGCTCCCAGTTCTTCATCCGGTTGGCGAACATGAAGGCACCCCAGATGACCATCACCGGGATGATCGTGTAGAACGCAATGATCAACGGCCCGGGGATGCCGCCGAAGACCGTGCGGTGGATGTCGTTGTCGTTCTCCCACCCGGTGATCTGAGGCAGGATGCCTGACACCAGAATGAAGACTCCGATGGCGATGCCGAGCACCAGCGCGAGCTGATTCGGCTTGACCCGCCTGGGTGCCTTCGGTGTGGCGTCGGCGGTCGTCTCGTCGTGTTCGACTGTCGTGCTCATGTCGACAGCAACGCTAGTCGTTGCCGTCTTCCACGGTCATTTCGATCGTGTACACGATGTGTCAGACACGTCGTGTACGTCTCAGCCGAAGTATTGGCGATCCATGTCGCGGATGCGGCCGGCCAGGGTTGCGAGCAGCTTGTGGGTGATTGCCGGCACCGAGTCGAGCACGCCGAGGAATCGGCGCTGATCGATCACGAGCAGCGTGCAGTCGGTTGCGCACACCGCGGTAGCCGTGCGCGGACCGTGGTCGAGCAGCGACAGCTCGCCGACCACGGCGCCGGGTCCGAGCGTTGCGACCTTGCGGTTGTTGCGCTTGACCTCGACCTCGCCTTCGAGAACGATGAAGGCCTCGCGCCCCGTCTGGCCCTGATCAACGATGAGCGTGCCCGCGGTCATGCGGATCTCGTCACTCGCCTTGGAAACCTTCTCGAGCTCTTTCGTGCTGCACCCGTTGAACAGGGCAACCGTACGCAGCGTGTCCAGATGTTGTTGCTTGCTCGCCATGTCGTGAACACTAGGCGTTTTCGATGACGCGAACGAGCAGCGGACGGCGCTGGGTGATTCGGTGCCGCTGGGTCAGGCCGTACCAGCCTGTGCGGCGACGGCAGCCGCTGCCGCTGCGACTGCGTCGGCGTCGCCCAAGTACGCCGCATTCGTGACGACGAGGCGCTCGTCGAAGGAGTAGGCACGCGGTGCGCCGGTGGGGATGTTGATGTCGGAGATGGCGTCGTCGCTCACGTTCTCGAGGTGCTTGAGCAGCGCCCGCAGCGAGTTGCCGTGGGCGGTGACCAGCACGTTCAGGCCGTCCATCAGCTGCGGCGCGATGCGGTCGTACCAGTACGGAAGCACTCGTTCGACGACGTCCTTCAAGCACTCGCTCGCCGGCAGCACATCGGGCGGGAGGTGCGCATAGCGAACGTCGTTGATCGGGTGCTCCGGGCTGTCGAGGTCGACCGGTGGTGGGGGTGTCGCGTAGCCGCGCCGCCACGCGTGCACCTGCTCTTTGCCGTGGAGCTCAGTCGTCTGCTTCTTGTCGAGGCCCTGCAGCGCTCCGTAGTGGCGCTCGTTGAGCCGCCAGTTCCGTTCGACCGGCAACCACGCCTGACCCATCGCGTCGAGCGCCAGGTTCTGGGTGATCACGGCACGCGTCTGCAGTGACGTGTGTGACGTGTCGAACCTGATGCCGGCCTCGGCCATCGTCACGCCGGCGGCCGCGGCCTCGGCGATGCCCTTGTCGGTGAGCGCAACGTCGTGCCAGCCGGTGAAGAGGTTCTCAAGGTTCCAGACCGACTGGCCGTGGCGGAGGATGACGAGCGTTCCGGTCATGACAACGATCGTACCGACCGGGTGATGTTGTGCCAGGTGGCATCGAGACGGTCACTTGACTGTCTCGCAGATGGCGTCCACACTGCGTCGATCGCTATTCGAGCGACGACTACCAGAACAAGGGGATCGTGAAATGATCACACTCAGCAATCGATCGGGCGATCCGGCGCGAACAGGTATGTGGCGTTCGAGGTGGGCGGCTATGGGCGCGGCCATCGCTGTGAGCCTCGGAGCGGGCGGCATGCTCGTCGCTCAGGCGGCACCCGGTGCGTCGGAGTCGACGATCGTGACGGTGACCCCTGAGCGCATCATGGACACACGCGACCCGGTGAACGTGGGGCTCGCCGGCCCGTTTGTGTCGCCGGTGTCGCAGAGGTTGCAGGTCACCGGATCGGTGGCGACGACCACGGGGACCAAGACGGTCGTTCCGGCGGGTGCGACCGGTGTGCTGCTCAACGTCACGGCGGTTGCGCCGTCGGCGGCCGGATTCATCTCGATCCGTCCGGGTGATGCGTCGGGTGCTCCGACGACATCGTCGTTGAACTTCACGACAGGCGGAATCGTGCCCAACAGTGTCCAGGTGGCGTTGCCGACTGCCGGCGCCAACGCCGGCAAGATCGACATCACCTATGACGCCTTCGGTGTGGCCGGCCCGACGACCGACATC
>DASQFE010000670.1:0-8025 GCA_035633295.1 Ilumatobacteraceae bacterium
GTGCCGCCCCACCCCGTCACGTGAGCGTGGCCGTCGGCGTCGATCACGATCTCCGAATCGCTCAGGCTGCCGTGGCCGACGCCGCAGCCATGCGCATGATCGAGCGCTGCGCGCACCTGTCGCATCACCGCTTCGGCCGCGACGGTGGTCGTCGAGCCGGAGTCGCAGAACGCCTCGAGCGTCGTGCCTCGTGCGAGCCGCGTGACGACGTAGGTCCCACTCGCGTCATTCCACACATCCAACACCCCCGCGATGTTGGGGTGATCGAGCTGACCGAGGGCATGCGCCATCGAATCGAAATCGGTCAGCAACGATGCCGACGGGGCCGAGAGCGGATCGACGACGGTCACCGAGACCTCACGCCCGACTCCGGGTTGGGTCGCCCGCCACACGGCACCAAGGTGGTTCGAACCAGTCTGCTCGTGTAGCCGGTAACCCCGTAGCGGCCGCCCGCTCAACGGCGCATCGAGTGCGGGGTCGTGACGAAGGATGCGTCCTTCGTGCTCGCGAAGTTCGCGTGACGGCTCGAGGCCGAGATCCTCCACCAACACGTTGCGGAACGTGCGGTACGAACGAAGCGCATCGGTGTGACGACCGCACCGGTACAGCGCGGTCATCAGCGCTGATTGCAGCCCCTCCCGGTACGGGTACGCAGCGATCGCCGCCTCCAGTCGTGGGATGGCCTCGCGATGGGCGCCTCGATCGAGCAGTGCTGTCGCGAGGAGCTCGATGGCGTCTGCGTACCGCTCACTCAAACGGGTCGCTTCGGCGCGGGCCCACGAACAATGCGCGAACTCCTCGTACGGCGCACCACGAAACAGGCCCACGGCCCGTTCGAGTGCATCGGCGGCGAGATCCGACGCCCCGCCGGACAGACACGCTGCACCGTCGCCGATCAGCGACTCGAACACCGACGCATCGATCTGTGTCGCGTCCGCAACGAGTCGGTAGCCGGTCTCGTCGCTGACGATCACCCGTGGATCACCACCCGCGGCGCTGATCGCTGTTCGCAGCCGTGAGACAACGGTTTGCAGGGCGGCTTTGCCCCGCTGCGGTTCGCTGTCGTCCTCCCAGATTGCCTCGACGAGCCGGTCGACGGACACGAAATGGCCGCGATGGCAGATCAGCATCCCGAGCAGGGCACGCTGACGCCGCGAGCTGAGACGGAGCGATGTCTGCGCACCCGCCTCGATCGCACCCAGCACCGCGAACCACATGAAAGTGAGTCTTGCAGGCCCACATTCACCGCACTTTCACGGCCGGAGAAGCCGGGCGTCGACGAGCACTGCGTAGGTCCGGGCCTCAAGTGGTCCGATAGACCGACGCAGCCTCAGATGTCGAGGAATCGGGACGCGGCGATTCCGGAACCGATGGCGCCGGCCAGCGCACCGATCGCGAGCATGATCAACATCACCGTCTGGTCGTACCCATCGACCACCACGAGCGCGGAGAACCCACTGTTGTCGGGGAAGTTCTGGACGCCGGTGGTCCACTGGCTGTTCCAGGCCCACAGGCCCAGGCTCGCCAGCACAGCACCGATGACGCCGTGGAGGAGGCCTTCGAGCATGAATGGCACAGGGATGAACCAGTCGGTTGCGCCAACCAGTTTCATCACCTCGATCTCGCGTCTTCGTGCGAAAATCGCCGTTCGAATCGTGTTCCAGATCAGCAAGATGGCGGCAAGCAGCAGGAAAATCGACAGCAGCAGGAGTCGGAATCCGAAGAAGCTCTGCAGCTGCGTGATCAGGCTGATCTGATCCTCCGCGAAGCTCACGTCGTACACGCCGGGCAGTTCGGCGAACGCGTCCGACACTGTCCGCAGCAACTCCACATCGGTGTCCTCGGTCGGGATTGCCTTGAACTGCGTCAGAATCGTCTCCTCGGTGAGAAGGTCACGCACACCGGGTTCTCCGGCGAAAATCCGGTCAGCTTCGAGGAGCGAACACTGCTCGTCGCAGTACGTGAACGACTCGATGAACTGGTCCTGTGCGGTGAGGGCGTCGCTCACCAGGGTGAGCTGATCGGGTGTCGCGGTCGGGTTCATGAACACGATCATCTCGACACCGCCTTCCCATCGAGCAAGGAGGTTGTCGAACGCATGCTGGCTGAGCAGGGTCAAGCCGACGCCGAGCAGCGAAATCGCCGCAGTGATGATCGACGCGACGGTGAGCGTTGCGTTGCGGCGAAAACTGTCGGTGGTTTCGCGAAGGATGTAGCGCAGGCGTGACAGCACGAATCAGTTCAGTTCACTCGTAGACGCCGCGGGCCTGGTCGCGCACGATGACGCCCCGGTCGAGCTGAATCACGCGCTTGCGCATGGTGTTGACGATGCGCTGGTCGTGGGTGGCCATGACGACGGTGGTGCCGGTCTTGTTGATCCGATCGAGCAGGCGCATGATGCCTTCACCGGTCGCTGGGTCGAGGTTGCCGGTCGGCTCGTCGGCGAGCAGGATCAGCGGCCGGTTGACGAACGCTCGTGCCACCGACACTCGCTGCTGTTCACCACCGGAGAGCTGGTGTGGCAGGCGATCTTCCTTGCCGGCGAGGCCGACGAGGTCGAGAACCGCCGGGACCTGCTGTTTGATCACGTGCGTCGGACGACCGATCACCTCTTGGGCGAACGCCACGTTCTCGAACACGCTCTTCTCCAGCAGCAGCTTGTAGTCCTGGAAGATGTTGCCGATGTTGCGGCGAAGGTGAGGCACGCGGCCTGCGGGCATGTCGACGATGTTGCGCCCGGCGACCCACACAGCGCCACGTTCGGGGCGGTCCTGGCGGTTGAGCATCCGCAGCAGGGTGCTCTTGCCGGAACCCGACGGGCCAACGAGGAACACGAACTCGCCCTTGGCAACGTCGAAGCTGGCGTCGCGCACTGCGACGACCTCTGACGAATAGCTCTTCGTGACGTTCTCGAGTCGGATCATGTTGGTACTCCCCCGAAGGGCCCGCCAAGGGTACCCCCGGCTACGCGCCAGCGGGCGTCACCGCGTCGCCTTGGGCGCGGCGCATGCGGAGGTAACCCTCGACGAACTCGTCGATGTTGCCGTCGAGCACACCGGTGACGTCACTCGTCTCGATCTCCGTACGCAAGTCCTTCACCATCTGATACGGCTGCAGGACGTAGCTGCGGATCTGGCTGCCCCAGCCGACCTGCGCCTGCTTGCCGGCGATCGCATCCAGTTCGGCGGCACGGTCCTCTTCGGCCTTGGCCGCGATCATCGCCGTGAGCCGACCCATCGCCCGCTCACGGTTCTGGAGCTGGCTGCGCTCCTCCTGCGAACTCGCGATCAGACCCGTGGGTTCATGGATCAGGCGGACCGCCGACGACGTCTTGTTGATGTGCTGGCCACCGGCGCCGGACGCCCGGAAGACCTCCATGCGGATGTCGGAGTCGTCGATATCGACGTCGACGTCATCCATCAGCGGCCAGATCTGCACCGCCGCAAACGAGGTTTGGCGGCGCCCCTGGTTGTCGAACGGACTGATACGGACAAGCCGATGTGTGCCACGCTCGGCGGTCATCAGCCCGTACGCGTAGCGACCCGTGATCGTGACCTCGGCCGACATGATCCCGGCCTCGGCACCTTCTGACACGTAGTTCAAGCTGATCGTGAACCCGCGACGCTCACACCAGCGTTCGTACATACGCAACAGCATTTCGGCGAAGTCCTGGGCGTCGACACCGCCGTCCTTCGCGTTGATCTGCATGATGCAGTCGCTGTCGTCGTGCTCACCGGTGAACAGGCTCCGCAACTCCAATTGATCGAGTGTCGTGTTGATGACACCGATCGACGACTCGATTTCGGGCTCCTGGCTCTCGTCATCCTCGTCTCGGGCAAGCTCATGGAGCACTTCGACATCGCCGAACTGTTCCGTGAGCTGGTCGAACACGGCGAGGTCATCGCGAATGTTGGCGTACTCGGTGTTCAGCTTCTTGGCCCGCTCCTGATCATCCCAGAGCGCCGGATCGGAGACCTCGGCTTCGAGAACGGCGAGACGTTCGCGATTTTCGCCAACTGCCAGATAGGTCTCGGCCTCACCGAGGCGGCGTTCGACGTCGCGGAGATCCGAGGTGAAGTCGCGCATGTGAACCGGTCAGGCAGCGCCGTGGCACTGCTTGAACTTCTTGCCGGAACCGCACGGGCACGGCGCGTTGCGCGGGGTCTTGTCGAAGGCGTCCTTCACCACGGTTTGCTGCTTGGCCGGCGCGGCCGGCTCGACAGCGTCGGGCGACAGCTCCCCTTCGGCGACAGCGACGCGAGCTGCCTGGTCGAACCCGCTGACCTCGACGTCGTCGGATGACGATGTCTGCAAGTTCTGAACGGCGGGCGCATCGTCGGGCGACGGCGCCTGATTCTGCACCACCTGGACGTGCATGACGTACTTGACGAAGTCCTGCGCGATGCCCGTCATCATTCCGCCGAACAGTTCGAAGCCCTCACGCTGCCACTCGGTGAGGGGATCCTTCTGACCCATCGCCCGCAGGTTGATACCGCCCTGGAGGTAGTCCATCTCCTCGAGATGCTCGCGCCAACGCTGGTCGATGATGCGCAACATCACCTGACGTTCGACCTGACGCAACACGTCCTCGCCGAGCTCCTGTTCGCGCCGTTCATAGTGCGCAGTGGCATCCACCATCACGATGTCGTAGATCTCGTCGGTACTGCCGCAATTGCGCAGCTGATCCTCGGTGATCGAGTTCGGCCAATACGTGGTCAGCTCCTTGGCGAGGCCGTCGAGATCCCACTCATCGTCGGAGGCCGACGCGCAATGCGTCGAGATCAGCGAATCGACGGCATCAGCCAGGTACTCCATTGCCGCCGAGCGGAGATCCTCGCCATCGAGGATCTGATCGCGGCGCCTGTAGATCACCTTGCGCTGTTCGTTCATCACCTCGTCGTACTTGAGGACGTTCTTGCGGATCTCGGCGTTCTTGGTCTCGACGGTGGTCTGAGCCCGTTCGATGGCCTTGGTGACCATCTTCGCCTCGATCGCCTCGTCGTCGGGCAGCGCTCGACCCATGACGTAGCTCAGTGCGCCGGTGGCGAAGAGCCGCATCAGTTCGTCGTCGAGGGAGAGGAAGAATCGGCTGGCGCCGGGATCGCCCTGGCGGCCGGCGCGGCCGCGCAACTGGTTGTCGATTCGGCGGCTGTCGTGGCGCTCCGAGCCGATCACGTACAGGCCGCCGAGCTCGCGCACGATTTCGCCTTCTGCCTTGCACTGCGCAGAGTATTCGGCGAGCAACTCCCGATAGCGCGTCAACGCCTTCGTGCGCGCCTCGCGGAAGTCGTCGGGCATTTGGTCGAACGGCACAGGGAGCTCGTACTCGTCGACGAGCAGGTCGGCGCCGTAGCCCTCTTTGAGCACGTCATGACGGGCCAGCCCTTCAGGGTTACCACCGAGCAGGATGTCGACGCCACGGCCCGCCATGTTGGTGGCCACGGTGACCGCAGCGAGGCGGCCCGCCTGGGTGACGATCTCGGCCTCACGGGTGTGCTGCTTGGCGTTGAGCACCTCGTGGGGGATGCCCCGCTGGCCGAGCAGCCGCCCGAGGATCTCGCTGCGAGCAACGCTCGCCGTGCCGACCAGGATCGGTTGGCCCTTTTCGTGGCGGGGCTCGATGTCGTCGATGATCGCGTTGAACTTCGCTTCTTCCGACTTGTAGATCAGGTCGGCGCCGTCGACGCGAGCCGTTGGGCGGTTGGTGGGGATCGGCACCACGCCGAGGCCGTAGGTGTTCATCAGCTCGGCCGCCTCGGTTTGGGCGGTGCCGGTCATGCCGGCGAGCTTGTCGTACATGCGGAAGTAGTTCTGCAGCGTGATCGTGGCGAGGGTTTGGTTCTCCTCTTTGATCTTCACCCCTTCTTTGGCCTCGACGGCCTGGTGGATGCCCTCCGACCAGCGACGCCCCTCGAGGATTCGACCGGTGAACTCGTCGACGATCTTCACCTCGCCACCCTGCACGATGTAGTCCTTGTCGCGCTTGTACAGCTCCTTGGCCTTGAGCGACACCGTGAACTGGTGAACGAAGTTGGCCTGGACGTTGTCGTACAGGTTGTCGATCTCGAGTGCCCGCTCGACCTTCTCGATGCCTTCTTCGAGCGGCACCACGACCCGCTTGTCTTCCTCCACCTCGTAATCGACGTCGCGCTGCAGCGAGCGGGCGATCGACGCAAACCGGTAGTACAGCTTGGCGGCATCGCCGACGCGCCCGGAGATGATGAGCGGTGTTCGGGCCTCGTCGATGAGGATCGAGTCGACTTCGTCGACGATGCAGTAGTTGTGACCGCGCTGTTGGACTTTGTCATCCTTGCGCTGGGCCATGTTGTCACGCAGATAGTCGAAGCCCATCTCGTTGTTGGTGGCGTAGGTGATGTCGGCGCTGTAGCTCCGCCGCTTCTCGTCGGGGCTGTTGCGGTAGCCGGGGATGATCAGGCCCACGTCGAGACCGAGCCACCGGTGGATCTGGCCCATCCATTCGGCGTCGCGACGCGCCAGGTAGTCGTTGACGGTGACAAGGTGCACGCCTTTGCCGGTCAGGCCGTTGAGATAGGCCGGCAGTGTGGAGACGAGCGTCTTGCCTTCGCCGGTCTTCATCTCCGCGACCCATCCGAAGTGCAGCGCCGCTCCGCCCATCAACTGCACGTCGTAATGGCGTTGGCCGATCGTTCGTTTGGCGGCTTCCCGGCACACGGCAAACGCTTCGAGGAGGAGGTCGTCGACTTCGGCACCGTTGTCGAACCGCTGGCGGAACTCGGCCGTCTTGGCCTTCAGTGCGTCGTCGGAGAGCGCCGAGATCTCGGGCTCGAACGCGTTGATCTCCGGCACCATCCCTTCGAGGGCCTTGAGCTTCTTGCCTTCACCGGCTCTGAGGATGCGATCGAGAATTCCCATGCAGCGACCGATCCTACCGGCGCACGCACCTGCGATGGGTCAGGCCGCAACGTGGTTCGTGACGGCCTGCAAGCGCCGGTGGGCGGATCGAGCCGCCGACGCCAGACCCGCAGGCGTCGACGCAACGGCATACAGCCTGACGTCGGCTGCTCCGACACCCGCCAGGGCCGCCCGAGCCGACTGGAGGGTCGCACCGGTGGTGACGACATCATCAACGACGAGGACGTTGGCACCCTGGAGGCCGGGACGAGCCCGGAACGACACACCTTCGAGGCGTTCACGACGGGAGCGGCCCGTCTGGGTGTGGTCGTCGCCACGCCGCTCGAGCAGCCGTCGCGACGGCACCCCGAGCTGTCGAGCGACATACCCGGCAATGAGCTCGCCCTGGTCAAATCCACGCGCCCGCCGGCGCGTGGAACTCGTCGGCGCCCAGGTGACCACGTCGAGGCCGGTGTGGTCGCCGTTGGACACGATCGTGTTGACGACCAGGCCGGCGAGATGGCGGGCAACTTGACGTCGATTCCGGTACTTGAGGCCGAGCACCACGTCGCGGGCGCGACCGGTGAAGGGCACGGCTGCATGCACACCGTGGAGAGCGGCTCGTGGCCGAGGGCCCACGAGAGCGAATCGGCAGGTGAC
Source organism: Ilumatobacteraceae bacterium (assembly GCA_035633295.1). GTDB lineage: Bacteria > Actinomycetota > Acidimicrobiia > Acidimicrobiales > Ilumatobacteraceae > Sva-07. Next base: position 7,534 of record DASQFE010000670.1, read on the forward strand.
ACATACGGCAACGCCAGGGGCGTCGCATCCGGCACAACGGGTCTGGAACATCATGAGATCAGTGTGACGAGGGGGTGTCACACAGTTCCGCGCGACAAAGGGCCATCACCGTTGCGGAGGACCAAACGTCACGTTTGACCCGGCACCGTGTGACGGCCGTAGCGTGCTGGGGTGGCTCGATTCATTCCTGCTGATCGACCGGTCGAGCGCATTGCTCGTTGCGTTGGTGGGCTGGCGCTGTTCGGGGTCGGGATCGCGCTGTTGTTGGCGGCGGATCTCGGCGCGGCGCCGTGGGACGTGTTCCACACGGGCGTCAGCGACCTCACGGGGATCCCGGTCGGCACTGTCATCATCATCACCGGGGTGCTGATCCTGTTGCTCTGGATCCCGCTTCGCGAATCACCGGGGCTCGGAGCGCTGCTCAACGCCATCGAGATCGGCCTGGTCGTCGATCTGGTCTTGCCCCTCATCCCGGAACCCGATCAGCTGGCC
>DASQFE010000671.1:0-7108 GCA_035633295.1 Ilumatobacteraceae bacterium
GTTAGCAACCGCCACCCGAGAGTGCCAACCCCACGAATCCGAAAAATGCGCCGGGATGTGCGCCCAGTGCACACCTCCCCGCACATTTCGGGGGTTTCGGTCGGGTGTGGGCGCCGACGAACCCGCCCGCCGACTGGATGAGTAGATCATTGGTAGACAGGATGTAGACTGACCACATGTCCACCACGACCATCCGTGTCGACGTCGAAACGCACGCCCGGTTGCTCGAACTCGGCGAACGGCGCGGCGCTTCGCTGCTGCAGACCGTTCGCGACGCAGCCGAGGCGCTCCGCCGCCAGGAGTTCGCGTCCCAGGTCGCCGCAGAACTCGACGCGCTCCGAGCCGACCCGGTTGCGTGGGCGGACTACATCGACGACGCCGAATCCACCGGTGTCACCGATGGCCTCGATTGACGATCTCTGGATCGCCGACTTCGGCGATCCGTTCCCCGGAGAGCCGGCGCATCAGCGCCCGGCGCTCGTCGTTGGGCCGCCGTCGACGTTCGGAGCGAACTTCCCGTTCGTGATCGTGTGCCCGTTGACGACGCGCGGACGCGGTCTCTCACTCCACGTGGAGGTCGAGGCGACGGCCGACAGCGGCCTTGACGAAACGAGCTACGTCCAGTGCGAACTGCTCCGTTCGGTGAACGCCCGACGCCTCGTGCACCGCTTGGGTGTGATCGACACCGGAACGAGCCGCCACGTCACCGAGATCGTCAAGACCCTGCTCGCTCACTGATCAGCGCCAATGTCTCGGCGAGGGGAAGCCCGATCACGTTGGTGACGCTGCCGTCGAGCCGCCGCACCAGCGCTCCACCCGCCCCCTGGATCGCATAGCCGCCGGCCTTGCCGAACGGCTCCCCGGTCGCGACGTACCAATCCACCGTCTCGGGTGTGAGCTCCACGAACTCCACCGCCGTCTCGACGACGATCGTCCGGCCGGTCTTTCCGGACCCGACCCCAACAGACCGGAGAACGGTGACACCCGTGTGGACGAGGTGGGTTCGGCCCGACAGCAGACCCAGCATCCGGCGGGCATCGCTCGCGTCGACCGGCTTCTCCAGGATGAGTCCGTCGACGTCCACGGTTGTATCGGCGGCCACCACGATGACGTCGGATCCAACCCGTTCTGCGACTGCCGCGGCCTTGTCGGCGGACAACCGTGTCACGTATCCGGCGGGCGTCTCGCCGGGTCGTACGGACTCGTCGATGTCGGCGGGAATCACCTCGAACTCCAAACCGACCGAGCGCAGCAACTCGGATCGGCGGGGCGACGCCGAGGCCAACACCAGGCGCACACCCTCCGGCAACTCGATCATCAGCCGCCCGACAGTGCCATGACCTGGTCGTCGTCAGGCACCGTCAAATCGTTCAGGAGCTCGTCACGGCGATGGCCGTCGAGCCATCCGTCGGGGAGGCTGACCTTGATCGGGCCGTTCGTGTGTCCGCGCTTGATGCGCTCGCCACCCTCGACGATCTGCGCGCTCGGATCGAGGTCGGCGACGATGTCCTCGAGCTCCATCAGGGTCTTGACCATCGAGAACCGACGCCGCACCTCGGGCCCGACGGGGTACCCGCTCACGTACCAGCCGGTGTGCTTACGGAAGTCACGCATCGCGTAGTTCTCACCGAAATGCTGCACCAGCAGCCGGGCGTGCTCGACCATCACGGCGCACACGTCACCGAGCAGGCGACTCGGGGGAACCCGGCGACCGGCCAGCGCCTCGACGAGGTCGCCGAAGAGCCACGGACGGCCCAGGCAGCCGCGACCGATCACGACGCCATCACAGCCGGTCTCGGCCATCATCCGCACCGCGTCGGATGCCTCCCAGATGTCTCCGTTGCCCAGTACCGGAATCGACCCGACTGCCTGCTTGAGTTCACCGATCGCATCCCAGCGCGCTTCGCCGGAGTAGTGCTGCTGCACCGTGCGAGCGTGGAGCGCGATCGCCGCAACACCCTCTTCGGCGCACACTTCGCCGGTGCGGATATGGGTGAGCCAGTCGTCGAACAGGCCCATGCGGAATTTCGCCGTCACCGGCACACCGTAGGGCGAGGCATTCGACACGGCAGCTCGCAGAATCGCCCGGAGCAGTTCGGGCCGGGCCGGCACTGCCGCTCCCCCGCCGCGGCGGGTCACCTTCGCAGCGGGACACCCGAAGTTGATGTCGATGTGATCGACGCGACCAGCGTCACAGAGCTTGGCGACAGCTCGACCCATGATCTCCGGATCGCTGCCGTAGAGCTGCAGGCTGCGTGGATGCTCGTCGGGGGCAAAGCTGATCATACGATCGGTCTTGGCGTTCGGGTGCACAACCGGCGTCGCCATCACCATCTCGTTGACGTACACGAGCCCGGGCGCAAACCGCCGACACATCGTGCGGAATGGCGCGTTCGTGACACCCGCCATCGGGGCGAGCACCACAGGAGCCGACAGCTCATGGGGGCCGATCGAGAACGACATGACCCGAACACGGTATCTCCCCGCCCGACCGGTCTTTCGGGGTCGGGTCCGGAAAGACCGGGCCGGTCTGTTGGGGTCGGGTCCGGAAAGACCGGAACTCGGTCAGCTGATGAAGGGGAGGCGGAGGTTGGGGGTGGCGCCGGTATCGAGCGGCGTGGGGCCGTCGGAACGCAGGCGGTGCCACCCTGCCGCCGCGATCATCGCCGCATTGTCGGTACACATCGATCGACTCGGCAGAAACCCCTGGATGCCATCTTGCTGGCACACATCGAGCACCTGCTCGCGCAACAGCGAATTCGCTGCGACCCCGCCGCCGAGCACGATGCCGGTCGCTCCGACCTCAGCGGCGGCTCGACGTGCCTTGGTCACGAGCACGTCGACCACGGCCGCCTGGAACGACGCGGCAACATCCTGCGACGACACGTCGGGGTGTTTGCGCACGTAGTTCATCACCGACGTCTTCAACCCGCTGAACGAGAAGTCGTAGCCGTCGTCCATCATCGCCCGCGGAAACCTGATCGCTTCGGGATCGCCATCGAGCGCGGCGACGTCGATCGCCGGACCGCCCGGATATCCGAGATCGAGGAACCGCGCCACCTTGTCGAACGCCTCGCCTGCCGCGTCGTCGATCGTCTGGCCCAACAGGCGATACCGACCGTGACCCTGCATGTCGATGAGCATCGTGTGGCCGCCCGACACGAGGATCACCAACAGCGGAAACTCCAAGGTTGGGTCTTCCAGCGACGCCGCATACAGATGCGCCTCCATGTGGTTGACGCCTACGAAGGGCACATCCCATGCCATCGCCAGGGCTTTGGCCGCCGACACACCGACGAGCAGCGCGCCGATCAGGCCCGGCCCGATCGTGCATGCCACCGCATCGATGCGTTCCTCGTCGATTCCTGCCTCGACGATGGTTCGCGCGATGACCGGATTGAGGACGTCGAGGTGAGCCCTCGAGGCAATCTCCGGAACCACGCCGCCGAAATCACTGTGCAGATCGACCTGCGTAGACACAACGTTCGACACCACGTCGTAGCCACCCAGCACGAGCGCCGCGGCCGTCTCGTCGCAGCTCGTCTCGATGCCGAGGATCAGTGTCGACTCGTCGACAACCTTCGTCTCGATGCTCACGTGGTCACCTGCTCACGGATCGAGTCGAGGAGTGTCGCATAGTCCGCTCCTTGGATGTCGTTGCACCACATGACGATCGCGTCCTCGGTGTTCTCGTAGTAGCGGGTGCGCACGCCGGCCGGTGCGAAGCCGAACCGTCGGTACAGCTCCTGTGCACCGGTGCTCGACACGCGTACCTCGAGTGTCCAGGCGATGCAGTTGTGCCGGATCGCTTCGTCCGCCAACCCGAGCAGGAGTGCGGTAGCGACGCCCCGGCGTTGCTCATTCGGCGCGACCGCAACGTTGGTGATATGGCCTTCGTCTGCTGCGAACCACAACCCGCCGTAGCCGACCACAGGGGCACGTCGCCCGGCACCGGTCGACGATCGACGAGCCACCAGATATCGCCGCGTTCCCGAGCGCACCTGAGCGATCTCGCTCTCGAACACGCTCTGCGACCACGGCCGCGGGTAGCTGACCGATTCGATGGCCATCACACCGCCACGCAGATCACGGCGGCGCATCGGCTGGATCGTGAGGTCGCCGATCGTCGTGGCGGCGCCATCACCATCGCGCCGAAGGAGTCGTTCGATGACGCTCATCGACCCGCCCGGGTCGACCAGTTGATCTGAGCGTCAGGCGCCCGCAGGTAGACCGGCTCGATCTCCCACGGGTTGACCCAGTCCTCACGCAGCGCCCGAGCGTGGGCGAGTTGTACCAGCGGGGCGGCCGAGGGGTGCGCATCGCCGCCGATCTCACAGCGGTATCCGTCGAGGATCTCCTCGCGATAGCGCAGCGCTCCGTCGCCCACACACAGCACGTCCTGGCTACGAGCAAGCAGGTCGGCGACAAGATCGTCGACCGGTCCAACTGTGGGTTCGGCCACCTGCTGCACACCGCCGGGCACCTGCCGGTACATCGCGTAGAACACCTCGCCCTTACGAGCGTCGATCACCGGCACCACCACACGATCGGAGTGGCGGTTGGGGAACGCAAGAAGATCGAGCGACGAGATCCCGATCATCGGAATCCGCAGAGCTTGCGCAATGGCCTTCGCGCCGGCGAGCCCGACGCGCATGCCGGTGAACAGACCGGGTCCGACATCGACGGCGACCACGCTGATCTCGCCGAGGTCGATGCCTGCCTGCTTCAGCATGAACTCGATGGCCGGCACCAGCGTTTCCACGTGACGGCGACCCTTGGTGACCTCGAACAGCCCGATGACTCCCTCGTGGCCTCCCACGGCCACGCTCACCCGTTCGGTCGCCGTCTCGATACCGAGGATCAGCACGAGAACGCCTCGCACGCTTCGACCAAACGGCTCCACCGACCCGCCCACGATGGTCCCACGGCCGAGATCTCGATGCGGCGAATCGTTGGGTCGTCATCTGACGCGGTGTCGTCGTCGAGTTCCACTTCGAGGTGAACGTCGAGGTGATCACCGAAGAGGGCCTCGACGACGTCACCCCACTCGACCAGCACGATGCCGTCGTTGTCGGCCAGCTCCTCGAGCGCCAGATCGGCGACCTCGGCTGTCCGCTCGAGCCGGTACAGGTCAGCGTGATGGAGCACCTTGGCACCATGGCCACCGCTCGGCAGGTCGTAGCTGTGCACGAGCGTGAACGTCGGCGACGTGATCGGTTCGGTGACGCCGAGCGCCGAGCCGAACCCCTGGGCGAACGCGGTCTTGCCGGCGCCCATCTCCCCCGACAGCACAATCAGATCGCCACCGCGCGAGAGGAGGGCCAATTCAGTCGCGACCGCATGGGTCTCGACCAGCGAGTGCACTCGCAGCTCCAACATCTCAGCGTTCCACCATTCAGGGGTCGATGCTACGGCCCGTGCGACGCGGGACGCGAGTGCCGACACCGCAGACGATTTCGTAGCCGATGGTTCCGAGCTGATCGGCCCAGTCTTCGGCGCGAATCCATTGGAGGCCGTCGGGGCCGTCCTGGCTGCCGATGAGCACAACCTCGTCGCCCACGGCGACCGGGGCACCGCCGGCATCGTCGCCCGGTCCGCAGTCGACCATCAGTTGATCCATCGTGACCGCTCCGACAATCGGGCAGCGGCGACCTGCGATGAGCACCTGGCCACCCGTCGACGACAATCGTCTGGGCACACCGTCGGCGTACCCGATCGGCACGGTCGCCACCGTCGTGTCGCGGTCGAAGGTGTGCCGGAGTCCGTAGGAGATCCGCGAACCGGCACGAACAGTCTTGACGAACGACACTCGGGCCCGCAGCGAGAGCGCGGGTCGCAGGTTGTGACACAGGTGGTCGACACCGTGACCCGGCGAGATGCCGTACACCGCGATGCCTGCACGAACGAACGAACGACGTGCCGCCGGGTGGGCCAATGCTCCCGCGGAATTGGCGGCGTGGATCGCGGCATCGTCGGGCACACCGATGGTCGACAGCACCTGGTCGAATCGATCGACCTGCAGCGCGGTGAACTCGTCACCGGGTTCGTCCGCCAGTGCGAGGTGGGTGAACACCCCGCCGAGTCGGAGCGTCGGCGACCGATCGCCGATTCGTTCAACCAGCGCCGCAACGGCCTCGGGTTGCGCACCGACCCGCTGCATCCCGGTGTCGACCTTGACGTGAACCGGTCGGTCCGAGCGACCCGCAGCGAGTGCGGCCACGGCAAGCGCATCGATGAAGCCGTCGGTGTACACGGTCGGCGTCAGATCGTTGGCCACGATGGCGGGCGCCGCATCCGGCGGTTGCTCGCTGAGTACGAGGATCGGCGCGTCGATACCGCCGCGCCGCAGTTCGACACCCTCTTGAACCAGGGCGACGCAGAGCCCGCCGGCCCCTGCGTCGAGCGCGGCCTGCGCCACCTCGAGCGCGCCGTGGCCGTACGCATTGGCCTTGACCACCACCCAGACATCACTCGGTGCGACCGTCGTGCGCAGCAGCGCAACGTTGTGACGGATCGCTTCGAGGTCGACGTCGACCCATGCCCAGCGTTGCGGCGGCATCACCACGACGACAGTGCTGTCGGGATCAGGTCGACGATGTCACCGGCGAGTAGACCCCGTTCTGGCCCCAGCGCAGCGACCTCGGCATGGAGCCAGGCCGCTGCAGCGCAAGCGCGCTCGGGGCTCACACCGGCAGCCAGCAATGCACCGATCATCCCGGCGAGCACGTCTCCCGATCCGGCGGTCGCCAGCCGTTCATCGCCGTGATCGATCACGAACGTCGGCCCGTCCGGCCCGGCGACCACCGTCGTTGGACCCTTGAGGAGCACTGTGCACCGAAGGTCGTCGGCCAACTCGCGAGCGGACGCAACTCGGTCCAGCCCGGGTGGGGCGCCCCGCAGCAGGGCGTACTCGCCATCGTGCGGAGTGACGACGGTTGCGAGCCCTCGCGACTGCAGCAGCGGGGCGGCTCCATCGGCACTCCAGGCCGCAGCGAAGATGCCGTCGCCGTCGATCACGACCGGAACCATGGCGTCGGCGATCAAGTGCCTGACCCCGGCCAGGGTCGCTTCCTCGCGCCCCAGTCCGGGGCCGACGACCAGTGATCCG
>DASQFE010000672.1:0-10727 GCA_035633295.1 Ilumatobacteraceae bacterium
GAGTTGATCACCGCGTCCGAGCCACTGATGGAACGCCGCGTACACCGGCACGTTGAGGTAGGCGGCGATCGCAAACTTCGCTGCGCCTCGCACGATGTCGGCGTTCTCGCTCGGGCAACAGAAGATGCGCGCCACGATCTCACGATCCTCTCCCCCGGCGCCATCGCGCACCACCGGCACCACCGTGGCCACGTCGGCGGCCGACAGCCAGTTGATGATCGCCCCATCGGCCTCACGACCGGCCAAGCGCAACATGCCCTCGCGGAGCGCTGCAACCAGGATCGGGGGCTGCTGCTCGGGACGCACCCCGAGCTTGAAGCCGTTCACCTCGAAGGTGTCGTAGGTGTGCTTGATCTTCTCGCCGCTGAGCGCATCCTTCAGGAAACGGACGATGTCACGAACCTTCTTGTAGGGCTCCTCGAACGGCACGCCGTTCCAGCGTTCGACGATGACATTGCTCGACGAACCGATCCCGATGGCGAAACGCCCGGGGGCGGCGTCGGCCATCGACGCCACACTCTGGGCCATGCAGGCAGGGGCCCGGGTGTAGGCCGGAACGATCGCCGTCCCCAAGCGAAGGCGGGGTTCCCAGGCAGCGGCGAGCGCGAGCGGCGTGAAGGCGTCGGCTCCGTCGGATTCGGCCGACCAGATGTCGGTGTAGCCCATATCGGCCAGTGCATTCAGCTTCTCACGGTGCGAGTGCAGCGGGCCGGGAAGTGGGACGGTCATGCCTGGTCGGAGAGGGAGCGCCATCTTCCGACACTACGCAGACGTCAGGTGCCCTTCCAGAATCGAACGATCACCGACTGGCTGGCAGTGGCGAGCAGGGTGCCGTCCTGGGCGAACATGTGCACCAGGCCATGTCCGAACCCTCGCTCGACCATGTGGACACGAATGTCCATCAGCACCCACTCAGTGGGCACGATCCGACCGACGCGCAATGTGTTGTCGAGGCTGTTGCCCCCGGCACGAGCGCCGAGCGCCTGACCGATACCCATCGGGACGAAGTCGCCGAGGATCGCCAGCGTGGTGGCATCGACACCGGCAATCACATCGGGCAGGCGGGCCCACAGCAGGGTCTGGCCGTCGCCGGGCTCCGACCCGTCGAGCCCCTCGAACGGGCGGCCCTTGACGAGGCGCTGGTCGAGACGATCGTTGATCGATCCAGACCAATCCGAATTCCCGACCCGCGGCGCGCACTCCTGCGGTGTCGGGATGCCGCTCGGCATCTGCTCCCATTGACCCGACGCCTCGGTCGGGCGATCGCCGAGCGCAGCGTTGACGGTGAGGATCTCACGGTCGGCTACGTGGCAGACGGCGCGCGCCTGAGTGATCTGGTGCCCGTCGACGGCGACGTGTACGTCGATGTCGAGCACTTCGCCCGGCTTGGCATACGACAGGTACTGCGCCGTCGCCCACACGCACTGGCGACCCGAGGTTCCCTCCAGCGCCGAGATCGCCGCGCCGAGGCCCGATCCGCCGAAAAGAAAGTTGCCCGTTGTCGAGATTCCCTCTGTGACCGGCAGTTTCCACCGAAAGGGGTTGTGGGTCGGCTCGAGGCCGAGAAATGTTCGTGAGTCCATGACGACGCCGATCGTACGCGCCTCCTACAGTGCCGCCTCATGAGTGACCAGACATGGACGGGCGATGCAGTCGGACTGGTTGAGGCGTTCCGATCTGGCGCACGTTCGCCGGCCGAGGAGCTCGATGCCGTGTTCGCTGCTGTCGACGCCAGCGACCTCAACGCAGTGTGCTTCGAGGATCGCGACGCTGCGCGTCTGGCGGCGACCAACGCCGACGTGACCCTGCCGTTCGGTGGCGTACCGATCGGCGTGAAGGAACTCACACCCGTCGAGGGGTGGCCGGACACCGAAGCCTCAGTTCCGCTGCGCGAACGCCGTGCCACAACGACCGCCACCATGGTGGAACGGTTGGTGACGGGCGCCGGTGTGGTGCTGGCCGGGCAGACGACTGCGAGCGAGTTCGGTGGCGTCAACCTCAACCGCACCAAGCTCCACGGCACCACCCACAATCCCTGGCTGCACGGCACCGGTCCGGGCGGATCCTCGGGCGGCTCAGCGTCGGCAGTTGCCGGTGGGATCTACCCGATCGCCACCGGAGGCGACGGCGGCGGATCGATCCGCATTCCGGCGGGCTTCACCGGGCTCGTGGGCCTGAAGGGCACCTACGGCCGGATTCCACGGGGGCCGATGCTCAAGCTCGGCAACATGACCGTCTCGACGGGTTGCCTGTCACGTTCGGTTCGTGACACTGCACGCTGGTTCGACGTCACCAACGGACACGACGGCCGTGATCCGCACAGCCTGCCCAGGGTCGACGGATGGGAACGCGGTCTGGGCTCGCACCTCGAGTCGCTGCGCGGTCATCGGGTGGCTGTGGTTGCCGACTGGGGCCAGGCAGTGGTCTCACCGGTGATGTGGGAACTGCTCGAGGAGGCCGCGACGCACCTGATCGCCGACATCGGCATGGTTCGCACCGATGCAGTCGACACGCGCGTGCCGAGCATGGGCGGTGCATGGTCGGTCTCCGGGATGTTGTCGATCGCAGAGGAACTCGGTGATCGCTGGCCCGACTGCGCCGATGACCTGACCCCGCAGATGGCGTTCGCACTGCGCTCCACCGTCGGCAAGTACGACGCCAGGGCCAGGGCCCGTATCGAGGAGCGCCGAATGGAGGTCAACGAAGCCATGGCGACCATCTTCGATCCGATGAACGGTGTCGACTTCGTGATCACGGCCACCAATCCCGACGTCGCCTTCGACGCCGACGGACCGCTTCCCTCGGTGTTCGGAGGCCTCGAGGGCGGCCAAGGCAACAACGGTCGACTCACGTTCCCCGCGAACATCTACGGAAATCCGGCGATCTCGGTGCCCGCCGGCATGCTCGACGGCCTCCCGATCGGCCTCCAGATCAACGGCCGCCATTTCAGTGAGCCACTCCTCCTCGACCTCGCCCTCACCATGGAACGCAACCGCCCCTGGCCGCTGGTCGCCTCCCGGTGAACCACCCCCTCCCGCCCCCACACCCCCGAAATTCGGAGCGAACATTGCGCTGTGCGCAATCCCGGCTCCGAATTTCGGGGGTGTGGAGCGTAGGTTTCGAAACATGAAGGTGGCACTGACCGTCAACGACTTCCTGCGACGGGCCGAGCTCGTCTACCCCGACCGTGTGGCGATCGTCGACGAGCCGGATCAACCGGCCGAGTCGTGGAATTCGATCACCTACCGTGAGATGGCGGAGCGATCCCGGGCGATGGCTGCAGGGCTCGATGAGCTCGGCATCGGTGTGGGCGAACGCATCGCGATGGTCAGCCACAACTCGGCCCGCTTGCTGACTGCGCTGTTCGGCGTGTCGGGCTCGGGCCGCGTGCTCGTGCCGATCAACTTCCGTCTCGTCGCCGAGGAGGTGAAGTACATCGTCGCCCACAGCGGCGCTCGGCTGCTGCTCGTCGATCCCGAACTGGCCGACGCCATGGCCGACGTGGAGTGCGAACGCAAACTGATCATCGGCGCCGAGGGCGACGCCGTGCTGATGAAGTTCGGTGTCGACCCCGAACCATGGGATGGCGACGAGGACGCCACCGCCACGATCAACTACACCTCGGGCACCACGGCTCGACCGAAGGGGGTGCAGCTCACGCACCGCAACCTGTGGCTGAACGCCTCCATCTTCGGCTGGCACATGGGCGTGAACGATCGCGACGTGTACCTGCACACCCTCCCCCAGTTCCACTGCAACGGATGGGGGATGCTCTACGCCGTCACCGGCATGGGAGCCGAACACATCATCATCCGCAAGATCGACGGGATGGAGATCCTCCGTCGGGTCGAGGCGCACGGCGTCACCCTGATGTGCGGCGCGCCCGCGGTGCTCAACATGGTGCTCGACGCGGCCGCCACGTGGGAGGCCGACACGGGTCGGCCCATCCCCGGACGCGGCCGGCTGCGCATCGTCGTCGCCGGTGCTCCCCCACCGACGCGCACGATCGAGCGCACCGAGACCGAGTTGGGATGGGAGTTCGTCCAGATCTACGGCCTCACCGAGACAACGCCGCTGATCACGATGAACCGGACCCGCGCCGAATTCGACGGCCTGTCGCCCACCGACCGCGCCGTGAAGCTCAACCGGGCCGGGGCCCCGGTCGTGGGTTGCACGATGGCGGTCGACTCAGAGGGCGAGATCCTGACGCGCGGCAACATGGTGATGGAGGGCTACTGGGATCAGCCCGATCAGACCGACGCCGCGATCCACGACGGTTTCTTCCACACGGGCGACGGCGGCATCATCGACGATGCCAACTACGTCACGATCTCCGACCGCAAGAAGGACGTGATCATCACCGGTGGCGAGAACGTGTCATCGATCGAGGTGGAAGATGCGATCTTCCAGCATCCCGAGATCACCGAGGTCGCCGTGATCGGCATCCCCGACGAGAAGTGGGGCGAACTCGTGACGGCACTGGTCGTCAGGTCGCCCGGCAGTGAGCTGACCGAAGCCGACGTGATCGCCTTCACGAGGACGAAGCTCGCCGGCTACAAGTGCCCGAAGCGCATCGAGTTCCGCGACGAACTTGCCCGCACCGCCACTGGCAAGCTCCAGAAGTTCAAACTTCGCGAACCGTTCTGGACCGACGGCACCCGCCAGGTCAACTGACACCCCAGGTGATGAGCGAGCGGCCCGGATACCGGCTCGTCGCTCATCGCTCGGTCGGTCAGGCCTTTCGGCCGAGGAACGCGGCGAGCTGATCCGCTGCGGTCGCGCCGTCGGGGGCCGATTGCTCCTGGCCGAACGGGGCTCCTTCGGGGCCACGGAACGCATGTGAGATTGCGGTCTTCGATTGGTCGAGCAGCGCGGACGCGAGCTCGGGTGCCAGATCGGTGCTCTGGCCGGTCGCCTTTGCGAGGTCCCACCCGTGCTGGAACGTGTCGGTCGTGGCCAGACCCATCACGGCCGCCCCGGGCATCTGGCCGAAGGGAAGTGTGATGGTTCGCTCCATCACCCCGTCGGCGCCGAACGCTTCGATACACCCACTGGACACCTCGTCGAAGGCGGCGAGGTAGTCGCCGGCAGCGAAGTCCGGCGGGTCCGTCGGCGGCGTGCCGCTCAATGCCGACAGAAAGAAGTGCTGGGCGCCGACGATGTGGTTGATCAGCGCGGCTACGTCCCACGACTCACACGGCGTCGGTGCGCCGAGTTGGTCGGGTGTGACTGCGGCGAGCACACCCCTCGTGACGGCAACGGCTTGTTCGAGTGGTGCAGTGCTCATGGTGTCCTCTCATCGACAGGTGGAATTGCGCGAACCGTAGCACCGGGTCGCCGACCCTCGGAACGGCCGGGCGGGCCGGTCACTCCAACGTGGCGTAGTTCGTGCTGCGGTCGTCGGTACGGGTGCCGACCACCGCGGCCACGCACGCGGCGAGGTCGGTCAGATACTCGTCGATCACGCCGGTATTGGAGTTGCTGATGGTCGAGTGCAGGCTGTCGGGCGGGCCCTGGCGGTCATGGAACCAACCCTTCGCCAACAGTGCGTCGCCAAGGGCGAACATGTCGATGTTGGGTTCGAAGGCGGGATCGCAAGCCATGGCGACGAGGTGGAACCTGCTGTCGCCCAGCACCTGGATGCCATCGATCTCTGCCACTCCGGCCCGGAAGGCATCGGCGTTCGCAAGCATCTGTCGGGTGAGGTCGAGATAGCCATCGATGCCGAGGTGCGACATCACGGCCCACGCACACGCCATCGGCAGGCCAGAGCGTGTGCCCTGCATGCCGGGCGACGCGTAGAACCCGCCGAGCCACCCGTCGAACACGAACGTCTGGTACTTGCGCGACTCCTTGGTGCGGTGCAGGATCACCGACACGCCCTTGGGGGCGTAGCCGAGCTTGTGGATGTCGGCCGAGATCGTGGTGACCCCGTCGACGCGGAAGTCCCACGGCTTCACCTCGCGTCCGAGCATCTCCACGAACGGCAGCACGAACCCTCCCATGCAGGCGTCGACGTGGCAGTTCGCCCCGATCGATGCGGCCAGCGCGGCGATCGCAGGGATGTCATCCTGCACCCCCTGCGGGTACTGCGGCGCCGACCCGACCACGAGGACGGTGTTCGGGCCGCACAGTTCGGCCATGGCATCGACGTCGGCGGTCCAGTCGGCCTTCACCGATGCCTTGCGGACCGTGATACCGAAGTTGTGGGCCGCCTTGTGAAACGCGGCATGCGCCGATTCGGCCACCACCATCTCCGGCTCGGTGATGCCACGCTCGATCCGACCGCGCTCGCGGGCGGCAAGCACGCCGCACAGAATCGATTCGGTGCCGCCGCTCGTCAGGAACCCGGCAACCGCCGCATCGCCGTGGAGGAGGTCGGCTGTCCAGCCGACAACGTCGGCCTGGATCTCGCGCAGCGAAGGGAATGCCTGGGTGTTCAACGCGTTCTCGTGCAGGTACAGCCGCGCCGCCTGCTCGGCGACCTCGTGGACCGACGGCCCACCGTCGTAGACCATCCCGAACGTGCGCCCATCGGCCCACTTGACGTCGTTCACCCGCTTGTCCGTCAGATCGGTGATCACGTCGTCTACTACTCGACGGTGCTGCTGGAGAGGTGCCATCGGCACAGTGTCGCGCATCGGTCGACATAGCCTGCTGGCGTGCAGCTCTCCGATCTCCGCATTTTCACCGAACCTCAGCAGGGGGCGACGTACGCCGATCTCCTGGCCGTCGCCCAGCGCGCTGAAGCAACGGGATACGGAGCCTTCTTCCGTAGCGATCACTACCTCGTGATGGGTGGCGGCGACGGCCTTCCCGGCCCGACGGACGCCTGGGTCACACTCGGCGGGATCGCGAGGGAGACGTCGACGATCCGCCTCGGCACGCTCGTGACGTCGGCGACGTTTCGGCTGCCCGGGCCGCTCGCCATCACCGTGGCGCAGGTCGACGACATGTCGGCGGGCCGCGTGGAGCTCGGGCTCGGCGCCGGTTGGTACCAGGCAGAACACGAGGCGTACGGCATCGAGTTCCCCCCGCTCGGCGAGAGGTTCGCTCGGCTCGAGGAGCAGCTCGAGATCATCACCGGGATGTGGTCCACGCCGGTCGGCGAGACGTTCGAATCGCCCGGTGGGCACTATCCGGTGACCGCGTCGCCGGCGCTCCCCAAGCCCGTCCAGTCGCGAGTCCCGATCATCATCGGTGGCGGCGGCCCGAGGAAGACTCCCATGTTGGCGGCTCGTTTCGCCACCGAGTTCAACACGCCGTTCGTGCCACGCGAGTTCTTCACCGCGCAGTGCGATCGTGTTCGCGCGGCCTGCGAATCCATCGACCGAGACCCGGCGACCATGACGTTCTCCGCCGCACTCATCGTGTGCTGTGGCGCCGACGAGGCTGAGGTCGATCGCCGCGCAGCGGCAATCGGCCGTGAACCCGACGAGCTGCGCATGAACGGCGCCGCCGGCACTCCCGATGAAGTCGTCGAGACGCTGCGCGCATGGGCCGATGCAGGCGCCGATCGGATCTACCTCCAAGTGATGGATCTCAGCGACCTCGACCACCTCGACCTCGTCGCCCGCGAGGTCGCCCCGCATCTTGCCTGATCAGGTCCCATCCCATCCCAGTCCGGTTCAATTCCCGGTTTGTGTAACACAACGGTTGGGACGGGCCAACAGAACTGCAACGCAAACGGGGTTGGGGATGCCGGGCAGGCGGCGCGTCGGTTCGACCGAACTCAGGGCGCCCAAGGCTCGGAAACTCGGGACTGCCGGAGCGGGGACCAGTGTGTAGTTCCCGTCACGAACCACCCCTTGCTGGTGCGGTCATGGGCCGGTGACCCACAGCACCCGGTCTGTAGTCCATGCCATGGCGGCGGCGCCGGCGATGCAGTCGGTGCCGTCGCCGACGGGTTGCACGGTGGGGGCGACACCGTAGGCACGCCCATCGGTGCCGGTGGCGGCGGTGGGGGCGCGGAGGTGCTCGGGCGGGCTGGCGGTCCCGTCGACATCGACGTACAGACCGGCGCACACGCCGGTGGTCTCGTCGTGGACGACGAACAGCCACCACCGCCCGCCGTCGTCGTCGGTCGCGAACGAGCGTTGTATCGCACCGGTGGCCGAGAAATCCCCACCCCCGCTAGCGCTCGACTCAGCGGGCGGGTCAGCGAGGCGCTCGGCGGCGTAGCCCTCAACGAGCGCTGCGGCATCGTCCCCGATCCCCCAGGGAACCTCGGAGCCCGGGCTCGCGGCGTCGGTGGTGCTGGTCGGCGATGGGGTGGTGGTCGGCGTGGTGCTCGGTGGGGTGGGGGTGGGCTCTGCCCCGCCGCACCCGGCGGCGAGGCAGACCAGCACCGCAGTGGTGATGACCAGCCGCGGTGCTCTCCGCCACCCGGCGGCTCCAGTGCCGCGCACGGGGCACGAGAGTGCGGGTGACCCGCTTGTCAGGTTGGCGCGTCTGTGCTGGTGGTTCATCTCTTGAGTTTCGGCTCGCCAATCTCCGCCAGACACCCGGAAACTCTGGCTCCGGGGAACGCTGACCAGGCTGGAGTTACCAACATTCATCTCACCTTGCTGCCGAACTTAGCCGGCGACGAATCCGCCGGCGGCGAGTGCCCGCTCGATGATGCCTGCAAGGCGGACCGTCTCGCTCGGATTCTCGCCGCTGACCGTGATCGCCCACGTGACACTGTCGGCGCGATCGAACACCATCGCGTGCGTGCTCTCGATCGTGCCCGTGTGACCAACCGCACCTGCGCCGAAGAGAATCAGGCCCATCCCGTACCCGCGATCGGCAGCCACCGGGTCGGATGCGCTCGTCTTCATCGTCGCCACCGTGTCCGGCTCCAGCGGTTTCCACCCCGAAGTACCGGCATCGAGTGAGTCGACGATCTGCACGAGGTCCGACGGTGTGGCCACCCAGGCGCCCGCTGCGCCCAGCACTTCCATGTAGTTGCGGCCCTGCACCGTTCGGTGCTCGACTTCCCCCGGCCCAGGGTCGTAGGTGGGAGCCAGCCTCATCCCCGCGATCCCGAGCGGCGTGAGCAGCTGCTCGTACACAACCTGCTCATAGGACTCGCCGGTGAGGTGCTCGATCAGCAGCCCGAGAACGCAGTAGTTCATGTTGCTGTAGCGGAAGCTCGCGCCCGACAGCGGCCGGCTGAATGCGTAGGCGGCCGCCTCCTCGCACGAGCCGACCTGGCTACGGAAGAAGACGTTCTCGTACTGCGCAAGACCCGACGTGTGCGTGAGCAGCTGACGAATCGTGATCGCCGATACTGCCGCACTCGGTGACGTGATCCCGGCGTCGGCGGCAACCAGCGCCCCGATCGGATCGTCGAGGCCGACGAGGCCCTCCTCGACCAGCTGCAGCATCGTGATCGCTGTGATGGTCTTGGAGATGCTGGCGATGCGGAATGCGTCGGTCGTGGACACCGCATCGAATGTGGCGGGGATCCGCGCGCCGAATGCGGCCTCGTGGACGACTTCACCGTCGATCGCGACCGCGACCGACACGGCGTCGGAACCACCGCCGAGAACCGAGCGCACGATCTCCTGGTCGAACGCCGCCCAGCCGGTCGGCGCTGCAACGTCCACCTCGTCGGGCGCCGCGGCGCCCGGGAGCGGAGCGATCGTCACCCGGGTGACGTCGTAGCCGGGGAACGGCAACGGGTCACGTTCGGCGATGTCGAACAGCTCGGTGCTCGACGGCTCTGACATCGGGGATTCGGACAGTCCCTCCGATTCCGCCGTTGGGGGTGAACAGCCGGCCAGCCCCACCGCCGCCGCGGCAAGAGCCGCAAGCAGGGTGACTCTGGCGGAGCGGCGCATCTCGACATGATGACGCGCCGAAGCCCACCAGTTGCGGCACCCAACTCCGAGAGCGATGAGCCAGCGGCCCGGATAGCGGCTCCTCGCTCATCGCTCGCGTGGTGCGGCGGTAGATCAGCCGGCGGTGGGGAGCGTTTGCTCGAGAGTGAGGACGGGGGCGAACAGGTCGCCGAGTTCGGCGACACGTTCGAGCACGTCGGGGGCTTCGAATCGAAGCTCGACACAGGTATCGGCGCAGTGCTCGACCTCGTCCCATGTGACCGGGGTCGACACGGTCGGATCATGTCTGGCGCGCAAGGAGTACGGCGCGATGGTGGTCTTGTGGTGAGCGTTCTGGCTCCAGTCGACGAACACCTTTCCGGGGCGCTCGACCTTGGCCATCACCGTGGTGACCCGCCCGGGCATCTGACGTTCCATCAGCTGGCCGACGGCGAGCGCGAAGTCGGCGGCCGCATCGTGTGTCACGACCGGCGTGTTGAGCGGAACATAGAGCTGAAGGCCCTTCGATCCGGATGTCTTGCACCAGCCCTGCAGGCCGACCGAGTCGAGGACGGTTCGCACTCCCATCGCCACCTCGCAGCACTCGACGATCGATGTCTTCGGGCCCGGATCGAAGTCGAACACCAGCGCGCGAGGGGTGGAGAGGTCAGCAGCGAGCGCCATCGGAGCGTGCAACTCGATCGCTGCGAGGTTGGCCGCCCACACCAGGGCTGCCGGTTCCTCGATGCGGCAGTACTCGATGCCGCCGCGGCGATCACCGGGACCGAGTGCGACCGGTACCCAGTCGGGCCGGTGCGTGGGACAACGCTTCTCGAAGAAGCCGTCCTTGTCGGTGCCGTCGGGATACCGCCGGAACGTGATGCAGCGCCCAGCGAGGTGCGGGATGATCCATGGTGCGATGCG
>DASQFE010000673.1:0-2419 GCA_035633295.1 Ilumatobacteraceae bacterium
TCGGGAAGGTCACGTTCGCCCTGGCCGAGATCGACGCCGAACAGCATGTGTCGGTCGTCGGCGACTTCAATGACTGGGACCCGCTGGCACACCCTCTCGAGCAAGACAGCAGCGGACGGCACAGTGTGACCGTTGAGCTACCGGTCGGCGCCTCGTACCACTTCAAGTATCTCGCTGGTGATGGCGCCTGGTTCTGCGACCCCGACGTCGCAGAGCGCGAACTCAACGAATACGGAGAGATGAACTCGCTCCTGCAGCTACCTTGAGCGACCTGGCTCCCTGCGGTTCGCTCCACCGCTCATGCCAAAGCGTGTCACCCAGCGGTGCCATCGCTACGCGGTCGCCAGGGCGAACAACATGACCGACGAGCGGGGAGACACCGAATAGGTGGGGCCGGTCACGCGCACGGCGGACACGGGCTCGACGATGTCGAGCGGACTGGGAAGCGAGGTGTCGATGATGCGGAGCCAGCCGCTGGACGCCCAGGCCGGGAGGCTCGGTAGGTCGAACTGCAGCGGCTCCCAGTAGGCGCTGACGGCGAAGTGCATGAGCAGATCGCCCGACAGGCTCTGCGCGGTGAGGGCGAGGCTGTGGGACTGGTCGGTCAGGTCGGGTTGGTCGAACTTCACTCCGTGGAGGCGGATGTCGGCCCGGTGCACGAGGTCGGCGAGCGTCAGATCGTGCACGTTCGACACCGACTCACGGATGGCACGAATGGCGATCAGCATCTTCACGAAGCGGTGAATCTCGGCGTGGCGGGTCACGTTCGTCCAGTCGAACCAGCTGATGTCGTTGTCCTGGCAGTAGGCGTTGTTGTTCCCGCGCTGGGTCCGGCGCACCTCGTCACCCATCGTCAGCATCGGTGCTCCGAGCGACAGGAGATTGACGGCAAGGAAGTTCTTGATCTGCCGGAGCCGCAGTGCCTCGATCTCGGGGTCTTCGGTGGGTCCCTCGACCCCGCAGTTCCAGCTCAGGTTGTGATCGGAACCGTCGCGGTTGTGCTCCCTGTTTGCCTCGTTGTGCTTGCGGTCGTAGGAGACGACATCGGCGAGCGTGAAGCCGTCGTGGCAGGTGACGAAGTTGATGCTCTGTTCGGGCTCACGAGGTGTGTCGCCGTAGAGATCGGGGCTGCCGAGCAGCCGATCGGCGAGCCGGGGGACCATGCCCGGGTCGCCGCGCAGGAAGGCCCGCACGTCGTCGCGGAACTTCCCGTTCCACTCCTTCCAGCTGTCGCCGACGAACGTGCCCACCTGGTAGAGACCGGCGGCATCCCACGCTTCGGCGATCAGCTTGGTGCCGGCCAACACCGGATCTGATTCGATGTCCCACAGCACGGGCGGCGCGGGCAGTGGCTCGCCGTCCTCGCCGCGCGACAGGATCGAGGCGAGATCGAACCGGAACCCATCGACGTGCATCACCTCGACCCAGTAGTGGAGGCTGTCGATGATCATCCGGCGCACGATCGACTGATTGGCGTTGAGCGTGTTGCCCGTGCCCGAGTAGTTGGCGAAACGGCCCTCGGTGTCCAGCATGTAGTACATCGAGCAATCGAGACCGCGCATGCTCAGTGTGGGTCCGTGCTCGCCGCCCTCTGCGGTGTGGTTGAACACGACGTCGAGGATCACCTCGATCCCGGCGTGATGGAGCGCCTTGACCATGTCGCGGAACTCATCGAGCGCACCGAGCGGATCGTTCCGGGAGCTGTAGGCGACGTGGGGTGCGAACAGCGAGATCGGCGCATACCCCCAGTAGTTCACGAGTCCGGGCGGCGCGTCCTGTGCGTCGAACTGGAACACCGGGAGCAGCTCGACCGCAGTGACGCCGAGGTCGACGAGGTACGGGATCTTGTCGATCAGCCCTGCGTACGTCCCCCGTCGCTCTGGCGACACTCCGGAACTCGGGTGCTTGGTGAACCCGCGGACGTGCAACTCGTAGATGATCGTCTGAGCGAACGGTCGGCGCAGCGGTGCGTCACCTTGCCAGTCGTAGGCGTCGACGTCGGTGACCACGCTCTTGAATGCGTGCGCATGGTTGCGCCCAGGGGTGGCCGCGGCGACGCGGCGATAGTCGGTGGGTTCGGCGACAGCTCGCCCGTACGGGTCGATCAGCACCTTGTCGCCATCGAAGCGCGAGCCGAGTGGGGCGAGCGACGGACCCTGCGCCCGGTAGGCGTAGATCTGGCCTGCGCCCACCCCCGGTATGAACGTGTGCCAGTAGTGATAGGTGCGGTTGACCTTCGGATCGAGGGTGATCACCCGAGCCGGCTCCACGTCGTCCGCCCCGTCGTAGAGGAGCAGCTCCACGCATCGCGCGTTGCGAGAGAACACGCTGAACCCAGCACCACCCGCCAGCACGCGTGCCCCGAGCGGGTGCGGCGAACCGTCCTCCACCAACGACAACATAGCGGTCCCCAGCCACC
>DASQFE010000674.1:0-22015 GCA_035633295.1 Ilumatobacteraceae bacterium
GTCGCAAGGATGTAGGCGAGGTGCTTGCTCTGTTCGTTGAGCATGTGCGGGAAGTTCACCGTGAAGCCCGACTGGGTGAGGCTGAAGATGAAGCAGTTCGGGAAGTCCCGGCTGTGCATGCCGTGGAGCGTCGACGCCCCATCGTGCCACTTCTTCGTGAGCGTCAGACCGTTGCGGCCGTACAGCTCGTAGCCGGCTCGCCGCGTGTAGTCGGTACCGACTTCGAAACCCGTGGCATAGATCAAGCAATCGATCTCGAACTCCTCTTCCACCAGGTTGCCGTTGGCGTCGCGCTGGTCGACGACGATGCCCGTCGGCGTGATCCGCTTGACGCCACGTCCCTCGGTGTCGATGAGGTGCACGTTCGGGCGGTTGAACGTGTCGAGGTACTGGTCGTGGAAGCAGGGCCGCTTGCAGAACTGGCGGTAGTACGGCTTGAGCGCCTCGGCTGTGTTCGGGTCGTCGACGAGGGCCTCTACCCGCGAGCGGATCTGTTCCATCTTCTCGAAGTCGGCGAGCTCCATCGTGGTCATCAGGCCCTCTGGCGTGAGGTCGACCCCTCCTCGTTGAATCCGGATCAGCAGGTTGCCGATGATGTCGGTCCAGCCGTCGTCGACGAGATCTTCCGACTCGGGGATCCCGGACACGAGGTTGTTGAAGTTCTCCATCCGCCGCTCCTGCCAACCCGGCTGCAGGCTCGCGGCCCACCCCGGATCGGTCGGCCGGTTGTTGCGGACATCGATCGAGGAGGGCGTTCGTTGAAAGACGAACAGCTCCTTCGCCGATGCTCCGAGGTGTGGGACACACTGCACGGCGGTGGCGCCGGTGCCGATGATGCCGACGCGTTTGTCGGCGAGGCCGACCAGGCCCCCGTCGGAGCCGCCTCCCGTGTAGTCGTAGTCCCACCGACTGGTGTGGAACGTATGGCCCTCGAACGACTCGATGCCTTCGATGCCCGGCAGCTTCGGTCGATGCAGCGGACCGCTCGCCATCACGATGTACCGGGCATGCATCGCATCGCCCCGGTTGGTCTTCACGATCCACCGGTCGGTGGCATCGTCCCAGCGCATCTCGGTGACCTCGGTCTGGAAGCAGGCATTGCGGAAGAGATCGAAGTGGCGGCCGATGGCCTGGCTGTGGGCGAGGATCTCGGCGGCTTGGGAGTACTTCTCCTTCGGGACATAGCCGATCTCCTCGAGCAGCGGGAGGTAGACATACGATTCGACATCGCATGCAGCGCCCGGGTAGCGATTCCAGTACCAGGTGCCACCGAAGTCACCACCTTTTTCCACCATCCGGATGTCGTCGATGCCGGCTTCGCGGAGTCGAGCGCCGGCGAGCAGGCCGCCGAAGCCGCCGCCGATGATCAACACCTCCACGTCGTCGTTCAGTGGTGCCCGCTCGAGTGGGGCGACGTACGGGTCGTGGAGGTACCGCTCGTACTCACCGGCGATCTCGATGTACTGCTCGTTGCCGTCCGTGCGCAGACGCTTGTCGCGCTCTTCGCGGTACTTCTCACGTAGGGCATCGGGATCGAAACTGGTCGTCGTCACCCCGATGTTGTAGCCCGACGGGGCCGATCGGGTCGATCCGAAGCGGACGTGCCGAATCAGGTTTCGATACGGGCGAACTGCTCGATGTCGGCGCGGTGGCCGGCAACGACCACCAGGTCGCGCTCGCCGAGCACCGTGGCGCTCTCGGCGTAGGTGAATGCCTGACCCTCGGGCTTGATGCACACAACGGTGACCTTGTAGGTCGCTCGGAGGTCGGTGTCACCGAGCCGCTTGCCGGCGAGCCGCCTGGGGACCACCATCTCGATCAGGACGAAGTCGTCGTCGAGCGCGAGGTACTCGATGAGTGCGCCGGTGACGAGCCGTGCCACACGGTTGCCCATTTCGGCTTCTGGAAACACCACATGATGCGCACCGACGCGTTGCAGTATCCGGCCGTGGGAGTCGGTGAGGGCCTTGGCCCAGATGTTGGGGACACCGAGATCGACGAGCGCACCCGTGGTGAGGACGCTCGACTCGACGTCGGCGCCGATCGCAACGACCGCAGTGACCGCGTCGGCAACGCCGAGTTGGCGCAACGTCCGCTCGTTGGTGGTGTCTGCTTGTGCAACGTGCGTGAGGAGATCCGCGTGTTGCTGGACGCGGGTCTCGTCGCTGTCGAGGCCCAGCACTTCGTGACCCATCTCGACCAGCGTCGACGCGAGTGCCGAACCGAATCGGCCCAGACCGATGACGACGATCTCGCCTCGGTGTTCGACCTGGGGGCGCAGGCCGCCCAGCATCGTGTGAAGAATCTTGTCAGCCAATGATCGGTCGCTCCTCGGGATAACGGTACGCGCGCGAGTGCTCGCGCAACGCAAGGGCAGTGACGAACGTGACTGGGCCGACCCGGCCTGCCAGCATCACCAACACGATGACGACCTGGGCCGCCTCGCTGAGAGCCGGTGTGATGCCGGTGGACAACCCGACCGTGCCGAACGCCGATGTCACCTCGAACAGTGCTGGTGTGAGGGTGAGATCGTCCAATCCCATCAACACCAGCGATGCCGTGATGACGAGCCCGATCGACAGCAGTACCACTGTCAAGCCCTGGCGGATGACGCTCGGCGGGATCCGTCGTCTGAACGCGTTGACATCGGTGCTGCCCCGAACCTCCGACCACAGGGCGAATGCGAGGACTGCGAAGGTGGTGACCTTGATGCCGCCGGAGGTGGAGGCGGGCCCGGCACCGATGAACATCAAGATGGTCGTCACCACCAACGTCGACTCGTGCATGCCGCCGATGTCGACAGTGTTGAACCCCGCTGTACGCGGGCTCACCCCCTGGAACCATCCGGCGAGAAGTTTGTCAAACGTGTCGAGCGGTCCGAGTGTCGCCGGATTCGCCCACTCGAATGCGGTGACGAACACGACACCCACCACGATGAGCGCCGCAGTGGTGAGCAGCGTGATCCTTGCGTGCAATGACCACGGGGGCCGGCGGGTGACCCCGGCATCACGCTGGAGCTGACGCCGGCGCCGCAACTCCACGATGATCGGGAACCCCAGGCCACCGATGATGAACCCTGCCGAGATGGCGAACACGATGACCGGGTCGCCGACGAACCTGGTGAGGTTGTCGGGATAGAGCGAAAGCCCGGAGTTGTTGAATGCAGCGATCGAATGGAATACCGCTGAGTACGCCGCGCTCACCGGCCCGTCCTCGTCGCCGCGTTGCCAGAATCGCAAGGTCAGGACGAACGCCACGGAGCCCTCGACGATCAATGTGATCTTCGCGATCGCGAGGAGCAGTCGCTTCAGCTCGCCGAGATCCACGGCGCCGATTTCGGCCTGGGTGAGCATCCGTTGACGCAGGCCGACCCGGTTCCACACGACGAGCACCAGGACGGAACCGATCGTCATGATGCCGAACCCGCCGACCTGCATCAGCGTCATGATGACGATCTCGCCGAACACCGAGAAGTCACCGACGTCCAGGCTTGCCAACCCTGTCACCGTTGCCGCTGAGGTCGCCATGAACAGTGCGTTGTCGAATCCGACCGTGCCGGCGCCGTCGCTCGCGATGGGGAGCGACAACAGGATGGTTCCGACCATGATGAGGGCGACGAATGCCCCGACGACCAGTCGGGCGGGATGCTTGATCGCCTCGATCAAGCCGCCTGATGCCACCGATGGATCATAGGGCGACGAAGCCGCAGGGGCCCGCGGCATCCTGGGGGCATGTTTCTCGGAGAAGACCTCCTCGCCTGGTTGACGTTGGCGTTCGGCGGTGCGCTCTTCGTCGGCAATCTGCTCGCGATCGTGAAGCCACCGGTCAGGCAACTCGACGACACGAACCTGGAGCGCGCTCCCGTGTTGCGAAGTACTGCGTTCGCTGCGATCGGCCTCGTCGCCGCGATTTGGGCGGTGGCGTCGCTCGTCAGTTCTTGATCATTCGGCGGCATACACCAAGAGCGTGACCTGATTGCCGGACTCGTCTTCGGCGTAACTGATTGCGACACTCCCCGCGGTGAAAGATTCGTGCGGCACTTGTCGACGGTGCCAGAAGCTTCATCGGAGCCACAGACCTGGAAGATTGGAGCCATGAGCTCGCCGCTGCGCCTGACATTTCTCCAGTCGGCGAGCCGCGCCGACCAGCTGCCCGGGTCGCCGATCGAGGTCGCATTCGTCGGGCGCTCGAATGTCGGCAAGTCGTCGCTCGTCAACGCACTTGCCAACCGCAAGCAGTTGGCCCGGGTCTCGAACACGCCGGGTCGTACACAACTGATCAACGTGTTCGAAGTAGAGAGCGCTCGCTCGGAGCGGGGCACGATGGTCGACCTGCCGGGGTATGGATTTGCGAAGGCGGCCAAGAGCGTGAAACGTGATTGGCCCGAGATGATCGAGGGGTACCTCCTCCAGCGCGAGAACCTGGCGATGGTGTTCGTGCTGGTCGACGGACCCATCGGCCCGACCACACTCGACGTCCAGATGCTCGACTGGCTCCGGTACCACGGAGTTCCCCACACGATCGTGGCCACGAAGTTCGACAAGGTGAAGTCGTCGAAGCGGGCGACGCGCAAGAAGGAACTGGCAGCGGGCTGTCAGCTCGACCAGGGCGATGTGGTGTGGGTGAGTGCATCGAGTGGTGACGGGATCGATGCGCTCCGTTCGCTCGTTCGGAACTGGGTCGGCTGAGTTCGTTAGCGTCGCCTCATGCCGCTCGTCGACCTTCCTGCCGTCTCCATCACCGGAACCGGCTTGTTCACACCGCCGGAGTCGATCAGTAATGCTGAGCTCGCCGCGTCGCTCACCGAGTCGGCGCTCAAGTGGAACGCCGAGCACTCCGAGGAGATTGCCGCCGGTGAACTCCTGGAGCGACCGCTGCCTGACGAGGAGTTCATCTTGAAGGCGTCGGGGATCAGGTCGCGGTACGTGATGGAGAAGTCGGGTGTGCTCGACCCGGCCCGGATGCGGCCGCGGCTCGAGACCCGCTCGGAGGACCAACTGGGCCTTCAGGCCGAGATGTCGATGCCGGCGATCCACGAGGCGTTGGCGCAGGCCGGTCGTGCCTGCACCGATGTCGACGCGGTGATCGTCGGCTGCTCCAATCTGCAACGCGCCTATCCCGCCGTCGCCATCGAGATCCAAGATGCCCTCGGTGCTGCAGGTTGGGGCTACGACATGAACGTTGCGTGTTCGTCGGCGACATTCTCGATCCAGGCTGCCGTCGATGCACTCCGCAACGGGAGCGCGAACTGTGTCGTTGTGGTGAACCCTGAGATCACGTCGGGGCACAACAACTTCGAGCTTCGCGACTTCCACTTCATCTTCGGCGATGCCTGCACGGCGATCGTGCTCGAACGAACCGACGATGCTGCGGGGCCGGGCCAGTGGGAGGTGCTCGGTACGAAGCTGGCCACCAAGTTCTCGAACAACATCCGCAACGACTTCGGGTTCCTCAACTCATCAGAGGTGTTGGAGCGCGATGCCCATGAGTTGGTGTTCCGCCAGAACGGGCAGATGGTGTTCCGCGAGGTGTGCCCGATGGTTGTCGAGCACATCACCACGCATCTCGACGCGCTCGGACTCGACGCCGCAGACGTGCGGCGCTTCTGGTTGCACCAGGCGAACCTCAAGATGAATCAGCTGATCGCCAAGGGTGTGCTCGGTCGTTTGCCGACCGACGACGAGGCGCCGGTGATCCTCGACGAGTACGCCAACACCAGCTCGGCCGGCTCGGTGATCGCCTTCCATCTGCACCGCGACGACCTCGCGCCCGGCGATCTCGGCGTGATCTGCTCGTTCGGCGCCGGCTACTCCGTCGGCAGCGTCATCGTTCGTCGCTGCTGATCAGCTGCCACCCCACTCCGTTTGCGTGACGGTTCTGTTGGCCCGCCCCAACAGAAAGCTCCCGCAAACCGGATTTTCTGGTGGTCAGCGGGGGGCGTTGACAGTGATGAAGTCGTCGATCACGGCGTCGGCATAGTGCTGGTCGAACTCGTCGGGCGACAAGAAGCGGGCGAACAGCAAGCTGCCGAGCAGGCCGGCCATGGCGCGGTCAGCGTCGAGGTCACGACGCAGTTCGCTGTCGCTCATTGCCTTGTCGAGTACGACACGGAACAGGCCTCGGTACTCGGCGAAGAACTGGTTACGGACGCTCTCGACGACCTCGTCGTGGAGTGCTCGCTCCATCATGTTGGCGATCAGTGGGGCGCGTTGGTCGTCGATCAGGTCGGTGACGAGGCGTTGACACAGGATTCCGAGATCGATGCGCAGCGTGCCGGTGAGGTCATCGATGTCAGGAGCCGACTGGTCGATCGAGTCGATCGTGGCCCGCAGCAGGTCCTCTCGTGTTGGCCAGTGGTTGTACACCGTCGTCCGGCTGACAGACGCCGCCGAGGCGACGTTGGTGTGGGTGATCGCTCCGGGCCCGTCCTGCATCAGGAGTTCCGCAGCGGCGGCGATGACGAGCGCGCGCGTGCGTTCGACTCGAGGGTCGTCAGGACGACGGGCAGCGCTCATGGTGGTGGAGGGCATCGGCGTGTGTGCAGGATCAAGGTCGGTGTGTCGTGTGACACGTCGCCGAGAGTTTGCGTGTGATTGTCCACGCTACTGGACAGAATGTTCATCAATGTCAACGATCGTGATGTCCCCTCCGGACACTCCCCCCGACTCACCCGAGTTGCCGAACGCCGCCAAGCCCTCGATGTGGGCGCGACTCGGCCGGTTCAGTTTCCGCCGTCGCCGTTTCGTGCTCGGCGCATGGCTCATGACTCTGGTTGGCGTCTTCGTGCTCGTTGGGTCGATCGGTGCGTCGAGCAACAGTTCGTTCTCGATCCCCGACTCCGAGTCGAAGTCCGGCTTCGACACGCTCGACGAGTTCTTCGGCGGTGCCGGAAGCGGCCGGTCGGGCACGATCGTGTTCCGCGCCGACCAGGGCGTTGATGACCCCGAAGTGCAAGCCGCGATGATCGCGTTGTTCGACGAGGTGGCGCAGATCGACGGCGTCACACTCACGAGTCCGTACTCGCCGGAGGGACAGCGGCGTGGACAGGTCGCGACCGAGGGTGAACTCGCAGGCCTGGTCGCATTCGCACAGGTCGATCTCGACCAGAACCTGTCGGAGACCCAGAGCAGCGAGATCGGCGTCGAGATCGGCGACATGCTGCCGACCGACGTCGACGGTCTGCAGATCGAAGTGGGAGGCCAGTCGTTGGGCGAGTTCGAGCCGCCGGAATCAGAGCTGATCGGCATCGCCTTTGCCATCGTGGTTCTGATCCTGGCGTTCGGTTCGGTACTCGCCATGGGCCTCCCGATCGGTGTGGCTCTCTTCGGTGTCGGTATCGGCGCCGGCATCATCACCCTGCTGTCGAACGTGATGTCGGTGCCCGACTTCGCCGTGACAC
Organism: Ilumatobacteraceae bacterium; assembly: GCA_035633295.1. GTDB lineage: Bacteria > Actinomycetota > Acidimicrobiia > Acidimicrobiales > Ilumatobacteraceae > Sva-07. Next base: position 7,400 of record DASQFE010000674.1, read on the forward strand.
TCGGTGCGATGATCGGCCTCGGCGTGGGCATCGACTACGCCCTCTTCATCGTCACCCGGTACCGCGAGGGCCTCAAGACCGGCCAGACAGCGGAGGAGGCAACGGTCACCGCCCTCGACACGGCAGGACGTGCCGTTGTCTTCGCCGGATTCACCGTCGTCATCTCACTGCTCGGCATGTTCATCATGGGGCTTTCGTTCATCAATGGCCTCGCCACGGGTGCCGCCATCACGGTGCTCGTCACGATGATTGCGTCGGTCACACTGCTGCCGGCGTTCCTCGGCTTCGCCCAGCACAAGATCGAAGTCACTCGCTGGCGCGGCATCCTCGCCGCCGGGTTCGTCGCCCTTGCCTTGCTGGGTGTCGGCCTCGGAATCCAGCCACTGCTGCTCGGCGCACCGATTGCCGTGATCATTCTGATCGCTTCGTTCGCCTACGCGCCGCTCCGCAAGGAGCTACCACCGCGCAAGGAGACGCCCCTGCGCCAGACGCTTGCCTATCGGTGGAGCCGATTCGTGCAGCAACGTCCGTGGTCGATCGCCATCCTCACGACCGTGTTCCTGCTCTTGCTGTCGATCCCTGTGCTCAGTCTGCGGCTCGGGTTCAGCGACGAGAGCAACTTCGCCGAGGGCACGACGACACGCGATGCCTACGAGCTCACCAGCGACGCGTTCGGAGCAGGAGCCAACGGGCCACTGCTCCTGACCGCCGAGGTGTCCGGCCCGCAGGACTTGCAGGTGCTGCTTGCGTTGACGGAGACGCTCAATGCGACCGAAGGGGTCGCAGCTGCTGTTGGCCCGATTCCGAACACTCCCGACGATCCGATCGCAGCGACCGCCGCCATCATCCAGGTCACTCCGACCACCGGACCGCAAGATGCGGCGACCGACGAGTTGGTCAAGACTTTGCGTTCCGAGGTGGTCCCGGCTGCCATCGCCGGCACCGGCGTTGTGGTGAACGTGTCGGGTGCTGTCGCGGCCAACATCGACTTCAGCAGCTACCTCGCACAACGGCTGCCGATCTTCTTCATTGCGGTCTTGTCGTTGTCGTTCCTGCTGTTGATGATGGTGTTCCGGTCACTGCTCGTGCCGGTCAAGGCCGTCATCATGAACATGCTGTCGATCGGTGCTGCCTACGGCATCGTGGTCACGGTCTTCCAATGGGGTTGGGGTGCGTCGCTGTTCAACACCGCCGGTGGGCCGATCGAACCGTTCTTGCCGATGATGATGTTCGCCATCGTCTTCGGCCTCTCGATGGACTACGAGGTCTTCCTGCTCTCTCGGGTGAAGGAGGAGTACGACCGCACCGGTGACCCGGTCAGCTCGGTCTCCGACGGTCTCGCCGCCACCGCCCGTGTGATCACGGCAGCGGCGGCGATCATGATCGTGGTGTTCGGCAGCTTCGTGCTCGAGGAGAACCGCATCGTCAAGATGTTCGGCCTCGGTCTCGCCACAGCGGTGTTCCTCGACGCGACGTTCGTGCGCATGCTGCTCGTGCCCGCAACGATGGAGCTACTCGGCGCCCGTAACTGGTGGCTGCCGCGCTGGCTCGACCGGCTGCTCCCGACGCTCAACGTCGAAGGTGGCACGCACAGCTCCGCGATTTCGCTCGCCCACGAACAAGAGCAGCGCGAAAAAGAACTCGTCGACGCCTGATCATCACAATTGGGGTCAGACCCCTTTTGTGCAGACACCATGACGAGCAGTGCCGAACGACATCGAGCCGCTGGCGCCTCGGATCGCTTCGATCGGATCACGCACGTCGTCGATGTAGCCCAGTGCGTAGGCGCCGGTTCGGTACCCCATCAGGCGCAGGAGCTCGTCGGGCAGGTTTGCTGCGACGTCGTGCGGCACCGACAGGTACTGGTTCTCTTCCTGGCGCAGCCACCCCACGTTGTAGGTGATGTTCAACCCCCGTCGCGTCTCGTTGGAGGAGTTGGCGCCGCCACCGTGGTACACCTTGCCCGTGTAGAGCAGGCACGAACCTTTGGTCATTTCGGCAGGAACCGTCTCGGCGACGGTGTGTTCGAAACTGTCGGGAAGGTGCTGGCTGCCGGGCAACAGCCGTGTCGCCCCGTTGGCTTCCGTGAAATCGGTCATCGCCCAGATCGTGTTGCACTGGACGTCGTAGTCGCTCGGGAACTCGAAGAAGTCGAACGCCCACTGGTCACGATGAATCGATTGGCCGGGCGAGTCGGGCCCGATCGAGATCACCTGAGTGAGGTGCAACTGGAAGTTCTGCGCACGGTGCAGGAGACGGGCCGTGACGTCGAGGATCGTCGCATGCTGGATCAACTCGTGGCTCGTCGGCGACCGAGCGATGAGCGCCCCGGTGCGCTTGGTGTTGCGTCCCGAGAAGTCGTCGCTTCCCGATGGTGTTGCCTCGATGAACGGCATCATCTCGGCAGTGATGCGGTCGATCAGTTCGACGTCGGCGAGGTCGTCGATGATCAACGCCGCGTCACGTTCGAGGATCTCATGGATCTCCTCGGCTGGTGCACTCGCTGGGAGGTGGGCGACGCTCATGATGAAACGGTAGCGAAGCGTCACGCTGTGCCTGGCACGGTGTGACGGTTCGGAGCTGCGAGACTCAGTCTGCATGATGGCGATCATTGAGACTCGGGGTCTCGTTATGCAGTTTCCGTCGACGCGGGCGCTCGATGCGCTCGACGTGACGATTCCGAGTGGCGTCACCGGGCTTGTGGGCGCGAACGGCGCTGGCAAGACCACGCTCATCTCGCTCGTGCTCGGCCTGTTGAAGCCGACGGCCGGCAGCATTTCGGTGCTCGGTCTCGATCCCGATTCCAAGGGTCCTGAGCTGCGGGCGATGATCGGGTACGGACCCGAGCGCAACGTGTTTCCCGACGATCTCCGCGCCTACGACTTCGTGCGTCACCTGGCCGAAGTGAAGGGGCTGCCGCGTGATGAAGCTCGCAGTCGTGCCAGCGATTCGCTCTATCTCGTCGGCCTCGGCGAGGAGCGCTTCCGGGCGCTCGGCACCATGTCGACCGGTCAACGCCAGCGGGTCAAGCTCGCCCAGGCGATCGCCGCCGACCCGCGACTGATCGTGCTCGATGAGCCGACCGATGGGCTCGACCCGGTGCAACGCGACGAGATGTTGAACATCATCGTGCAGGTCAACCGTGACTTCGGGATCGACGTGATGCTGTCGTCGCACGTGCTCGAGGAGGTCGAGCGCGTGTGCGACCACGTCGTGGCGCTTGCAGAGGGCCGTCTCGTCGCACAGGGTTCGATGGCCGACCTCGCCGGCGCCTCGGGCGGCATCGAACTCGAACTGGTCGAGCTCGTCGATCGACCGACCGCGATCGACGACGTCGTGGCGTTGCTGTCGGCTGCAGGCGTGGGCGTCACACGATCGGGCACGTCGCTCTCGGTCGTGGGCCTGCCCGACGATGAGTTGTTCGACCTGACGGCGCACTGCGTGGCGCAGGCCGGAGCTCGTCTGCGCCGGCTCGGCCAACACCGGCGCTCGCTCGACGACATCTTCTCCATGGCGGAACCCGGAGCGTCGAGGTGAGTGGCCGCGGAGACGCTCAGATCGTTGAGCGAGGTTTCCAGCGCTACGAGGGTCGCCGATCGGGTGTGCCGGGTGCCATCCGCAGCGTCAGTTGGGAGAGTATTCGGGCAACGCTGGGCCTCGGTCGGCCGGCGCGAACCAAGATCTTTCCGGTCATCGCCGTTGTCATCGCGTACCTGCCCGCCATTGTGTTCGTCGGGATTGCCATCTTGATCCCCGGTGACATCCTCGAGCCCGAGGAGATCGCCGACTACCCCGGGTACTACGGGTTCATCATCCTCGCGATTGTCCTGTTCTCGGCACTCGTGGCCCCGGAAGTGCTCGTCTCGGATCGCCGCAACGGAATGCTGGCCATGTACCTGTCGACGCCGCTCGACCGCCGTACCTACCTCACCGCGAAGGGGGTTGCCGTTGTTGCGACGCTCAGTCTCGTGACGATCGGCCCCCCGCTGCTGCTGCTCATCGGCTACACGGTCGAGGGCGCCGGCCCGGACGGTCCTGCCGATTGGCTGCTGACGTTGGGGCGCATCGTGCTGTCGGGCGCCGCGATCTCGGCCGCACTTGCTGCGGTGTCGATGGCGGCGTCGAGCCTGACGGACCGCCGCGCATTCGCCGCAATCGGCATCGTGCTGCTCGTGCTGGCGTCACCGATTCTCGCGGCTGCGCTCGTCGAAGGCGCCGACCTCTCGCCGTCGTGGCGCCTGATCGACATCTCGACGATGCCGTTCGAGTTGGTCTTTCGGATCTACGAACAGCCAGGCAACTTCCCGGAGTTGTCGACCTGGAGTGTGGTCGTCAGCAACCTCGTGTGGACGCTCGGCGGGGTCGCCATCGTGTGGTGGCGGTACTCGAAGCTGGTGATTGCCCGATGACCGAGCTTCCTCCGCCGGCCGTGGGATTCCCGGCCCCGTCGCCCGCAGCAGCGGCGGTGCCGACGGCGCCGGCGCGACTTTCCGGAATGATCGCGGTGAACCAGGTGTCGAAGTTCTTCGGCTCGGTCGTTGCCGTGAGCGATGTGAGCTTCGCCATCGATGCGGGCGTCACGGCGTTACTCGGCCCGAACGGCGCCGGCAAGTCGACACTGTTCCGGATGATGTGCGGGCTCACTCCGCCGTCGCGTGGATCGGTCGAGGTACTCGGCTCGGACCCTCGTGACGACCGCGATGTACGCGGTCGGGTTTCCCTGGTACCCCAGCAGGACGCGCTGTTCGACCATCTGAGCGCGTCAGCGTTCCTCGAGTTCGCAGCGCGGACCCACGGTGTGAGCGACGCAACGAGCGCCGCCGCCGAGGCGCTCGCGAAAGTCGAACTCGACGACGTCGGCAACAAGCCGGTTGGACAGTTCTCGAAGGGGATGCGGCAGCGGGTCAAGGTGGCCGCAGCCCTGGTCAACGATCCCGAGGTACTGATCCTCGACGAACCACTCACGGGCCTCGACCCGGTGCAGCGCCGCCACATGATCTCGCTGTTCCACGACCTCGGCAATGACGGCCGCTGCGTGCTCGTGTCGAGCCACGTGCTCGACGAGGTCGCCAAGCTTGGTTCGCGGGTGCTCGTGATCGCCCAGGGTCGCCTCATCGCCAGTGGCGACTACCGAGATCTGCGCGAACTGATGGACGATCGTGCCCATCGCATCCGCATCGGTGCCTCCGACCCTCGCCGTCTGGCGACGGCGCTCGTTGAACGGGGCCTCGTCAGCGGACTGTCGATCGACGAGCACAACGTCATGGTCGACACACTCGACGTCGATTCGCTCGGGCGGCAACTCGCCGGGCTCAGCGTGGAGCTGGGGGTGCGTCTCACCGAGGTCAGCCCCCTCGACGACGACCTCGAATCCGTGTTCCGCTACCTGGTGGAGGGGCGATGACCGACCTCGACCGCAGTCCACGCGCGCCGACGGTGTCCGCCCGCCACGTCAAGGCGCTCGCAGCCGTCGGGCTGTCGTACCGCATCGTGCTGCGACAGCTGACGAGTCGTGCCCGAATCGTCGGGCTCAGCCTTCTGGCGTTCATTGCGCCCCTGTCGGCATGGGCGCTCGGTAGATCGGACCCATCGCTCGACGACGCCGTGAACCTCGTGGCGAGCGTCGGGTTCGGGCTGGTGTTGCCCATCGTGGCGCTCGTGTTCGGCGGCGCGGCGCTCGGTGAACTCCGCGAGGACAAGACGCTGGTGTACCTGTGGTTGCGCCCGATGGACCGCTGGCCGATCGTCGTCGGCGCGGCCTTGGCAGCGGCGACGATTGCTGCACCGATCACGTTGATCTCGATCGTGCTCGCCGCAGTTCTCACCGGCGCCGGCAATGGGATCGTTGGCGGCACACTGCTGGCGACCGTGGTCGGCCTCATCGCCTACGTGAGTGTGTTCACGCTGTTCGGTGTGTGGCTCAAGCGGTTCATCGTGTGGGGCCTCGCCTACATCTTGATCTGGGAGGGCTTCATCGCCCAGGCCGGCCCCGGCGTGGCCCGCGTCGCCTTGCGTAAGTACACCCGGTCGATCCTCGTCGATCGCACCGGTGCCGACCTCGAGCTTGCCGACTTCTCCCTCGCGATGGGAGTCATCGTGCCGCTCGTCGTCGCCGTTGTCGCACTCGCAATCGCCGCATGGCGCCTGTCGAACCAGGACATCGACTGACCGTCACACGGTGCCGGGTCAAACGTGACGGACTCGGTTGGCCGTGAAGGGTTCTAGCCTGACGCCGTGACGAGACCCCTGCGCATCGGACACCAGCTCTCGGGACGTGTGGACGGCTCGCCGGTCGACACCGCCCGACGCGCGGAGGAGCTTGGTTTCGACATCGTGCTGGCGGCCGATCACGTCGGCAGCGAGATGTCGCCGCTGCCGACCCTCGCGGCGATCGCGAGCGCAACGACCACGATCCGCTTGGGGACGTTGGTGCTCAACAACGACATGCGCAACCCGGTGCAGCTTGCCTGGGACGTGGCATCGATCGATGTGTTGTCGGGCGGACGCTTCGAACTCGGTCTCGGCGCCGGGCACACACCCCAGGAGTACACCGCGACCGGCATCGAACGCTCAGACGCGGTGGTTCGCAAGCAGCGACTCGCCGAGAGCGTCGAGATCATCCGAGCACTTCTCGACGGCCGAACGGTCGATCATCACGGTGAGCACTATCGACTCGAACATGCGCGAACGCTGTCGGCGTCGCAGGAACGACTGCCCATCCTCATCGGTGGGAACGGTGCCAATCTGCTCGGTCACGCCGGAGCCCACGCCGACATCATCGGGCTGCAAGGGGTTGCCCGGACGCTCGACGATGGTCACAGCCACAGCGTCGACTGGCGCGCGGAGCACCTTGATGCGCAACTGGCGCAGGTGCGCGACGGAGCGAGTGAGCGGTTCGGGGACTTGGAGTTCAATGCGCTGGTGCAGGTCGTCCAGATCACCGACGATCGCGAAGCTGCCCTGGCAAGGGTTTGCGAGCGTGTCGACGGCCTGACGATGGATGACGCCCGGGCCACGCCGTACCTGCTCGTCGGCGCCGTCGACGAGATCGTGCTGCACATGCTGACGTGCAACGAGCGGTGGGGGATCAACTACTTCGCCGTGCGCGAACTCGACGAGTTCGCGCCAATCCTGAAAGCACTCCGCCGCTGAAGGGGCCGTCGTCGATCACCATCGGCTTCGTGGCGGGTGTCTCAGTGCGTGGCGATACAGAATTCGTTGCCTTCGGGATCGGTGAGCGTCGTCCACGTGAAGCCGAACTCGTTCTTCTCGTACAGAGCGACCGCACCGAGGCCGACCAGGCGTTCTGCCTCGGCCGCACGATCGACCGCGCCGAGGTCGAGATGTACCCGGTTCTTCGCCGTCTTGCCCTCGGGCACTTGAATGAACATCATCGTCGGGGAGGCGCCGTCACCCGGGATCATGGCGAAGAACTCGCTGGCCGCCATGTCTCCCTCTCGCTCGATTGGTCGATCGAGTGCGGCCGACCAGAACTCTGCGAGCGCTGCGGCGTCGGAACAGTCGAACGTGATGGCTGAAACGTGGAGGCTCATGGCGACAGTGTTGCACGCTGGATCACCCTCCCGATCCACACCGGGTCAGGCGGCGGCGCGGGTTTTGCGTAAGAGCGGGTCGACGAGGCCGAGGGATTTGTCGGCGAGCCACATGACCCTTCCGGCGGCACCGGGTGTCGAGTTGTCGACCAGGTTGCCCATCACCGCAAGGGTGATGTTGGCGATTGCGTCGGTGCTGACCGACAGTCGGAGACCGGGCTTCAGGATCCACGGGTGCCCGATGAGGAACGAGAAACGCCGCCCGGTCCGAAGGAACGCGTCGAAACGCTCACCGACGAGCTGGTCGTAGCGCACCGGTGCGGTTGCCGGATCGGCAAGGAACAGGTCAGCTGCCAGCATTCCCGACTCCAGGCCGTAGTCGATGCCCTCGCCATTCATCGGGTTGACGAGCCCCGCAGCATCGCCGATCGCCACCCAGCCCGGGCCGTGGCGACGTTGGGTCGACATCGGAAGTCGCCAGGCACGAGGTCGTTCGATGTTGGGGCCGAGCTCCCAGGCATCCTGCACGATGTGGCGGTAGGTCTCCAGCAACGTGTTGAGGTTGAGCTTCTTGAAGCCCTTCATCGTTGACAGCGCGCCGACGCCGATGTTGACCGTGCCGTCGCCGGCGGGGAACATCCAGCCGTATCCGGGGATGGCCGTGCCGTTTTCGTCCTTCAGTGACAGACATGCTTCGAGGTGGGCGTCGGCGTGGCGAGGCGTGGCGGCGTACGTGCGGATCGCCAACCCGAACGGTTCGTCGGGCACGCGGTCGGCACCGAGCATTCGAGCGACGGCGCCCTGCGCCCCGGCTGCCACCACCGTGAGGTCGGCATCGACGATGCGGTCACCGGCGACCACACCGATGACCCGACCGTTCTCGAGACGCGGCGTCGCCTCGGTTTCGTAGACGAGCTCAGCGCCGGCCTCCGCAGCAGCATCCATGAGCGCGGCGTCCAGCCGGCGCCGTGGCCACACAGCACCATGGTTCGGGAACCGATCCGTGGTGGGCCAGTCGAGTTCGCGTACCTGCTTGCCGGCGATCATCCGGAGCCCCTGAATGTGGTGGGCGTCGTCGAGATCGATCTTGAGCTCATTCAACGCCCCGACCGCACGAGGGGTGAGGCCGTCGCCGCACACCTTGTCGCGGCCGTGCGCACCCTTTTCGAACACCACGACCTTGGCGCCCGACCGAGCAGCCTGGATCGCCGTTGCGGCACCGGCTGGCCCAGCACCGATCACCGCAATGTCGACGTGTTCTGAACTCATCTCTCCACGCTGCCGGAACTTCGGAGGAAAAGCACGGTCGAGCCCACTGTCACATCTCACACCACCACCCACCCACCCCCACCCACCCCCACCCAGCCGCCCCCACCCACCCCCACCCACCCCAGCGGTTTGCGTGACAGTTCCGTTGGCCCGTCCCAACCAAACTGTCACGCAAACAGAGAAGTTGGGGCTGGCGGAGTGCCGGGGTGATGAACGATGATGCCTGACATCGAACGATGAGGGGAATCCACCGTGTCTCAGGTCATCACACCGTATGTTTGCGTCCACGACGCGGCTGCCGCCATCGACTGGTACCGAGAGCATTTCGGCGCCACGGTCACCAGTGTCATTCCGTGGGAGGGCCGAGTCGGTCATGCCGAGGTCGACGTGTCGGGAGCGGTGTTCTATCTGAGCGACGAGGCGCCGCAGCTCGGCGTGGTCGCGCCGGAACGTGACGGCTCGCGTACGTCGGTCAGCATCGTCGTCCAGGTTGCTGCCGTCGACGAGTTCGTCGCCCGCGCCGTCGCAGGCGGCGCAACGGTGCAACGTGGCATCGAAGAAGCACACGGTTCGCGCAGTGCGTGGATCGTCGATCCGTTCGGGCATCGCTGGAACGTGGGCACGCCGACGTATACCCCTGAACAGATTGCGGATCGACGGTCACCGTCGGAGCCGTACTACATGACCCTCACGACGAGCGACGTCGAACGGGGCGCGGCGTTCTACGGAGCGGTCCTGGGCTGGGAATTCGCCGATCCCCAGAACGGGGGACGTCATGTCACCAACACCGAGATGCCGGTCGGCCTTCGCCCGACGGCGACTCAGTTCGGCGACACCTCGCCAGGACAGATCGAGATGTGGTTCACGGTCCGTGACTTCGATGACGCCGTCGAGCGGGTCCGCATCGCCGGCGGCACCGTCGTCGAACTCAACTCCTGGGACTCCGGTCGTGAGGCGATCTGCGAGGACGACCAGGGCGTCACGTTCAAGCTGAGCGAACCCGCCCCCGGCTACGACAACTGAAATCTGGGTCTGGTCAGACCCCAATTCCAGTTTGCGTGACAGTTCCATTGGCCCGTCCCAACAGAACTGTCACGCAAACGGGGTGAGTGAGCGAGTGAATTCAGTACTCGAGTTGCTTGCCGAGGGACTCGACGGCGTCGATGAACTCTTCGACCATTTCGATCACGACCTGGCCCGCCGACTTCGGCTGGTTCATCGTGCCGACGATCTGGCCGACGAAGTAGTTCGCGAGCTTCTCGGCTCCCGACCCCTTCGTGTACGCCGCCCGGTTGATGCGGGCCTGAGCTTCGTTGGTGAGGATCGGCTGCAATGGCATGCCGAGCGGCTCGGGCGTGTCCTCACGATCCCACTCCTCGGTCCAAGCCGACTTCAACATCCGGGCGTGCTTGCCGGTGAGCGAGCGTGAGCGGATGGTGTCGGCCGATGTGGCGGCGAGAAACTTCTGTTTCACGACGGGATGCGTCTCGGCCTCATCAGTGGTCAACCACACCGAACCGCACCAGACACCGTGCGCGCCGAGCGCCATCGCGGCAGCCATCTGACGACCTCGCCCGATGCCACCAGCACCCAGCACCGGGATGTCGACCGCGTCGACGATTTCGGGGATCAGCACCATCGAGCCGATCTCTCCGGTGTGACCACCCGCCTCGGACCCCTGGGCGATGATCAGGTCGACACCGGCGGCCTGATGGCGTTCGGCATGCTGTGGTCGCCCGGCGAGTGCGCCGATCAAGCGGCCCTCCTCTTTCACCCGGTCGATGAGGAACTGCGGTGGCGGGCCGAGCGCATTGGCGACGAACGCGGTCTTGTGTGCCAACGAGATCTCGAGTTGCGGTCCGGCGGCTGCCGCGCTGAACGGTGCGATTCCGCCGTGCCCAGCCGTGGAGCGGCCTGTCGCCCGGGTCTCGTCCGGCGGGAACTCCGGCACGTCGTAACGTCGAAGGATGTCGTCGACGAACGCTCGATGCGTGTCAGGGATGAGTGCCCGGATGTCGTCGAGGGTGTAGCCACCGTCCTCATCACCGGCGTACTTGGCCGGCACGATCAAGTCGACTCCGTAGGGGCGGTCGCCGATCTCCGCTTCGATCCAGGCCAGATCGATCTCGAGTTGTTCCGGCGAGTGGGCAACCGCACCCAGGACTCCGAGCCCGCCGGCCTTCGAGACAGCGGCAACGACATCACGGCAGTGGCTGAATGCGAAGATCGGGAATTCGATCCCGAGCATCTCGGTGGCAGCGGTCTTCATCGGCGTCTCCTGACACGGCTCGTCGGCGCACCGGTGGGTGCGTGCTCATTGTTGTCGCTCGCACCTCGGCGCCACGAAGCCGTCGGAACCCCTATCCTGTTGGCGGACCGGCATCCGCCGGTCCCACAACTGAAATCAGGAAGTGATATCTCATGTCCGTGACTGACTCGACTTACCGGTCGGAGCTCGCGGCGAGGGCCAAGGAGATCACCGAGCGCGAGCTGGCGATTTACTCCGAGCGCACCCAGGGCTCCCAGCGGGCCACCGAACGAGCCCGCAAGGTGCTCCCCGCTGGGGTCCCCTCCAGCTTCCAGGCGTACGACCCACATCCGATCGTGGTGAAGCACGCGTCGGGATCGCACATGATCGACGTGGACGGCAATACCTACGTCGACTACGACATGGGTTTCGGCGCACTGTTCGCCGGGCACATGCACCCCGCGGTTCGACGCGCCGTCGAAGCGCAACTCGACCACGGCACGTTGTACGTCACGCCATGCGAACTCGACGCCGAAGTCGCCGAGCTGCTCGGCGAACGCTACGGCTTCCCGATGTGGCGCCCGACGAACTCGGGCACCGAAGCAACCATGGACGCGATTCGTCTCGCTCGTGGTGTCACCAAGCGCGAGAAGCTCGTCAAGGTCGAGGGTGGCTATCACGGCCACCACGACGAGGTGATGATCTCCAACAAGCCGGCGATCGCGGCGGCAGGTCCGGCCGATGCACCGTGGTCAGTGCCGCAGTCGGCGGGTATCACCCAGGGCACAATCGACGACGTCATCGTCATCCCCTACAACGACGCCCCTGCACTCGAACGGGCCCTTGCCAGCCGCGAGGTCGCCTGCTTCATCGTCGAGCCGGTCATGGAGAACATCGGGATCTGCCTGCCCCTGCCGGGCTACCTCGAAGCGGTCCGTGAGATCTGCACGAAGTACGGCACGCTCTTGATCTTCGATGAGGTCAAGACCGGCCTCACCGCGGGCTGGGGTGGAGCGACCGGGAAACTCGGCGTCACGCCCGACCTCGTGACGCTTGCCAAGTCGATCGGCGGCGGGTTCCCCGTGGGCGCGTTCGGTGGCAAGTCCGAGTACATGGATCTCATCGCCACCGGCGAGGTGCTGCACCTCGGCACCTACAACGGCAATCCGCTGGTGATGGCCGCGACGAAGGCAACGCTCAGTGAAGCATGCACTGCCGAGGCCATCGAGGCCGCGGTCGCGCTCAACCACCGGCTCGTGCTCGCCTGCCAGGCGATCATCGACGATGCCGGCTTGCCTGCCCACACGGTCGAGTTCGGCGCCAAGGGCTGCATCACGTGGTCGATCGAACCGGTGACGAACTATCGCGACTACAAGGCCACCGACTTCGACCTCGCGTTCGCCCAGTGGATGCATGGCATCAATCGCGGCATCCTGCTGCCACCGGGCCTTGACGAGCAGTGGCTCATCTCGGTCATGCACACCGAAGCCGATGCCATGCGGTACGCCGACGTGTTCGCGGAGTTCGTCGACGAGCTCACCGCCTGAGCCCGATCGGGGTCATCGCCGACTGAGAGACTGCGTCTCGTGGCCCTCTTTTGCACCGACACGTTTCTCGACGCCAATACCGATCGCCTCGCTGTCATCGCGCCCGATCTCCAGATCGTTGCGCTTCGGCGCGGCGATGAGGTCTCGGCCGCTGACATCGAGCGCATCACCATCGCGTTCTTCTCCGACGATGCGTGGCCCGAACGCGCAGCACCGTTCATGAAGGTGGCGCTCGAGGCAACCAACCTGCAATGGCTGCACTCGATGTCGGCCGGCGTCGACAGCCCGATCTTCTCGATGTTCATGGATCGAGATGTCCGCGTGACGACGTCGTCGGGAGCGAGTGCTGCGCCGATCGCGGGCACGGTGATGCTGTATTTGCTGGCGATGAGCCGCGGGTTGCCCCACTGGATGCGGGCCAAGGCCGCCCACGAGTGGAGCCCGAAGTCGTTCCGAGAACTCGACGGACAGCGGCTGGTCGTCGTTGGCTACGGCCCGATCGGCCAGGAGGTGGTGCGCCTCGCCGAGGCGTTCCGAATGGATCCCGTGATCGTTCGCCGTGTGGCCGACGGTGACGAGCCGTACCCGGTCCGACAGCTCGCTGAGTTGACCGATGCGGTGCGTGACGCCGATGCCGTGGTGGTTGCGCTCCCGCTCACCGAGACGACCCGTGGCATCGTGTCGGCCGACGTCATCGCTGCCATGGCCCCGCACGCGATGTTCGTCAACGTCGGGCGGGGCGAACTCGTCGATCAGGCCGCGTTGACCAACGCCCTCGAGTCGGGGCGTCTCGGTGGAGCGGGGCTCGATGTGTTTGTGACCGAACCCCTCCCCGCTGACGACGCGCTGTGGGATCTGCCCAATGTGATCATCTCGCCCCACAGTTCAGGGGCGAGCGATGGTTCGACGCAACGGGTCGTCGAGATCTTCTTGGACAACCTCGGGCGATTCGTGCGCGGAGAGCCGCTGCGCAACGAGGTGACGCGTGCTTGAGGCGTGTGGCTGAGATCAGGCGGCGACCGGTGCGGCGTGGTCACGCATCTTCGCGATGGCCCGCTCGACCCGTCGACGCACAGCCTGCGGGGTGACTCCCAGTTCCTCGGCGATCACGGCGAAGGTGACGGGCTCGTGACCGCGCAAACCGAACCGGGCGGAGACGGCATGTCGGCTGGTCGGGTCGAGGTGGTCGAGCAACCCGTCGATCTGAGCCCGAAGCAAGTTGCGCTCGGCCATCTCGTCGGGGCCTTCGTCTTCGCTGGGCACCATCGTTCCGAGCGTGTCAGCCCCTTCACCGATGGGCCGGTCCATGGACTCGAGCTGACAGAGCATGTCGATCCTGGCAAGATCGCCCGTCAGCCGGTGCCCGCCTGTCGCAGTGCTTGCTGCGATCGCGGAGCGAAGCTCGCGGGTTCGGTGGCCGGGGATTCGGATCGTGGTCGCCGACGCTTCGAGACCTCGCTGGATCGACTGGCGGATCCACCACGTCGCATAGGTGGAGAACTTGTAGCCGCGTCGCCAGTCGAACTTCTCGACGGCCTTCTCGAGACCGATGATGCCGTCTTGCACGATGTCCTCGCGATCCAGGTACACGGGCACCGTGAACTTGTTGGCGATGCTCTGGACCAGCCGAACGTTCGCCTCCATGAATCGTTGGCGGGCGAACTCGGCCTCGATCACCAGCCGGTCGTCGCCGTCGCGCTCGTCGCCGGCAACGATGCGGGTCGCGGCGGCTCGACCGTTCTCCATCGCACGGGCGAGCATCCGTTCGTCCTCTGCGGTGAGCAGCGCACGGCAATCGTTGCGGCGACGTCGGCTGACTTCTGGTCGATCGATCACGTTCGTGTTCACGGCCACACTCTAAAGCACCTATTGAAAAAGGTCAATATCGGTGTGTGAATAGTGCACGACGATCACTAAGGTTGTCCTGCGGTCGTCGATAGGCAGCGGGCAACGTGTGTGTTCGAACACATATGATGAGAATGTGACGCTGACCGAACCA
>DASQFE010000675.1:0-11456 GCA_035633295.1 Ilumatobacteraceae bacterium
GAGCCGAGGGATGGGGAGCACCTGTGCGAGCACGACCACGACGAGATCGAACAGCTGACGGTTGCGGGAATCGACGCCGGGGAGCGCAAGGGATCTTCCCCATCCGGTCCACACGTCACCGAACGACTCGAACATACGAACATCGAGCAGCTCGTTGGCGTCGAGGAAGCCGACCCGCCATCCATCGGTGGCGAGGCGACGTGCGAGCGCGATGTCCTCGACGACCTCGCCGCCGACAAGCGTCATGCCACCCATCTCGAGGAACCATCGGCGTTCGAACGCCATGCACTGGCCGTTGGCCATCGTGCGATCGGGTCGAGATGGGGGAACCCCTGGTGGACCGAAGCGGTACACGAGTGTCGTCAGCATGGAGGCGTGGAGCCACCGGCTGCTTGCTGTCGGGAGTTCGAAGCAGCCACCCACGGTCAGGAGATCGAAGCGGTCGCCCGTTGCCCGAGCGACGAGCGCACCGGGGAGTCTCGGATGGGGTCGTGTGTCGGCGTCGAGCGTCACCACCCAGTCCGACCGCGCTGCCTCGATGCCCTGCTGCAGCGCCCATGCCTTGCCCGCCCAACCGTCGGGGAGCACCGAGCCCTCGATCACGGTGGCGCCGGCGCGTCGTGCGATGTCGGCCGTTGCGTCGCTCGACTGATCGTCGACCACGATCACCTGGCTGACGCGCGGCGCGCCGATGACCGCCTCGAGCAGCGGACCGATCCGGGTGGCCTCATCGCGCGCTGGGACAACGACGCTGATCGACTGCAACGGCGTGAGCGTCGGGCGTACGGGTGGCGCCACGACGGCTGCCCTCATGAGCCTCGTCATCGCCACCGTGCCGGCGCCGACTCGTAGCCCGATCGAGGCCGTACGGACGATCGTGCGCAACGTACTCATCGTGCGAGGTCGGCGGTGATCATCTCGGCAACGATTGTTGCGCTCATCGTCACCAGGGGCAGCCCGCCTCCGGGATGGCTCGACCCGCCGACCAGGTACAGCCCCGGCTTCGATCCGCGGTTCGCCGGCCGCACGAACGCCGCCCGCTTGCCATTCGACGACGTCCCGTAAATGGCGCCGCCCGGCGACCGGTAGCGGGTGGCGATGTCGGACGGTGTCATCGAGTAGCGGAACTCGACTCGGGGTCGAAGGTCGACGCCATGAGCGGCGAGTCGATCGAGGACCAGATCGCCGTAGGCATCCGCATCGACGTCGACCTCCGGCGGTGTGTTGACGAGGAGGAACCAGTTCTCGCAGCCGTCGGGGGCCTGGCTCGGGTCGGTTACCGACGACACGCAGGCGTAGATCGTCGGGTCGTCCGCAAGACACCCCGCGTCGAGCTGGTCGTATTCGGCGCGGTAGTCGTCGGAGAACCACACATTGTGGTGCGTGAGATTGGGCGTCAGCCCCCTGACACCCAGGCACAACACGAACCCGCTCGTCGACCGCTTGGCCAGCCGCACACGTGCCAGCGCAACAGTGTCGTGCAGGAGATCGGCGTACAGGTGCTCGGCATCGGTGTTGGCGACCACGATGTCGGCGCGCTCATGGGTCCCGTCGGCAAGCACCACGCCGGTGACGCGTTCACCCGCCTCGATCGACACAACCTCGGTCCCGGTGCGAATGTCGACGCCGACCTCGGTGGCCACCCACACGAATGCGTTGCGAAGTTCATCGAGCCCGCCCATCGGATACCAGCATCCGTAGCGCGCCTCGATGTGCGGGATGCAGGCGAGCGTTGCCGGTGCAGCGTAGGGCGACGAACCGGAGTATGTGGCGTAACGGTCGGCCCACTGGACGAGCCGCGGGTCGTCGAAGAACGATCCGGCCGAACGATGAAGTGTGCGCAACGGGTCAATGGCCGTGAGGTCGAACGGCGACCGCAACCGCTTTGCCAGTGACCACGGGTTCGACATCGGCCCGGCGAAGAACGTTCGTTCCGCCACGTCCCAGATCCGCCGGCCCCGAGCATCGAAGGCCCGCCACTGCTCGCCGGCTCCTGGAGCGAACGCCTCGAACGCAGCCGCCTTGTCGTCGTCACCGTCCGGAATCGTCAGGGTCGACCCGTCGCCCCAGCGGTAGCTGAACTGTGGATCGAGTCGCACGAGCTCGATCTGCTCGGCGAGCGTCGTCGCAACGGTGCGGAACACGTCGTCGAACACTTGGGGCAGCGTGATGAGGGATGGGCCGAGGTCGAACGCGTAGCCGTTGTGCACGTAGTGGGCGAGCTTGCCGCCGACCACCTCGTTGCGTTCGAAGAGTGTGACGTGGTGCCCAATCGCCTGCAGCCGGATGGCAGTGGCCAATCCGCCGACGCCTCCCCCGATGATCGCCACCCTCTCCACGGTCTCAGCCCCGCGGCGCAGGTACGCCGCGCCGAGCCTTGCCGATCAGCGCCGCGACGGCGATCGGCAGCATGCCGAGCCCGCCGACGACAGCAACGGTCGGATCACGGAAGAACCGGGCGAACCCGATGGTCTCCATCACACCCATGAAGGCGTACTCGCCCACGAGCGCTCCATCGGCGTCGGCTGACCCGTCGAGGTACGACGTGGGCGGCAGCAGCGCTTCGAGCGCGGCCATCACGCCGAGCCCGGTGACGAACCATCCGACGAAGTTGCCGAGCGGGATGCCGCGGTACAGCCCTCGGCGCGCCCACACCCAGTACCCCTCGCTGACCATCTGAGGGTCGAGGAACAGGTCCCACGCCGTAAGTGCGGCCGAGCCGAGCGCGATCCGCTTCGCCGGCGTCGAGTGTTGGCCGAGCGCCGCGTGAGCCGACTCGCGTGCCGGGAGACCCATTGCGAACCACGCGAGGGGCACGATCGCCGGCACGTGGGCGACCTGGGGTTGCAGCGCGCCCGTGTACGCGTACCGACCGAACGGCAGACCAGTTTGCGTGCCGACCCGTTCGACGATCGTCGTCGCAACAGCGGTCACCGCTCCGGCAGCCGCGGCGCGGGGCGCTCCCCATCGCCGCACAGCATTGGCCGCAGTGGTGGTGAACGATCCGACCACCACCACGGTCGACAGCACCTTCCTCGCCCGGCCTCCCTGAGGCAGCAACGGTGTGGCAATCATCCCCGCCACCGTCACCACCCCCGCCGCTGTGGCGATCACCCCACTCCCCCGTTCCCGTGAACTCATTGCGGAACTATTCCTCAACGAGTTCACGAGAACGGGTGGGGGTGGCGTGGTGGGGGTCACGGGAGCAGGAGCTTGGTGACCATGAGCGCCTTCTCGGTGGTCGACACACTGGCGCGAGACGAGAACACGTCGTAGTGCTGGGCCTCGATCTTGCCGAGGATCCGGCCGTAGAGCGTGTGTGCGGCCAGTACGCACTTGGCCGACCGGTCGGGCAACATGGCGATGCCGATTTCAGCCGACCGGTACAGGGCGCGACATCGGTCGATCTCGAACTGCATCAACTGCACGAACGAAGGGGTGACCTGCCGCGTGGTGAGGTCGACTCCGAATCGCTCGCTGTCCTCGAGCGGCACGTATTGGCGACCACGGTCGAGGTCTTCGTCGATGTCGCGCAGGAAGTTGGTGAGCTGAAAGGCGTTGCCGAGGTCACGGGCGTGGGGGAGCGCAGCGTCGTAATCGGTGGGCTCGAGGATCGGCAGCATCATCTCGCCGATCACTGCGGCCGAGCCGTCCATGTACACGAGTAGGTCGTCCCACGTGGCGTACGACTCGATCGTGAGGTCCATCGTCATCGATCGCAGGAACCGGTGGAACGCCTCGATGTCGATGTCGAATGCCCGCACCGTGTGAACAACGGCCTTGAGGACCGGATCGTCGGAACGGCCGCGGTCGACATCGGCGAAGAACCGGTCACCGAAGTCGGCGAGCGCCGCCGCACGCACGTCGGTCGGCACGTCGCGGCCACCCTGCGATGGAATCTCGTCGACGATGTCGTCGGCGTAGCGAGCGAATGCGTACAGCGCGTGGACGTGGTGCTGCTTCACCTTCGGCAGCACCTTGGTCGACCAGTAGTACGTGGTGCCGTGGCGCTTGTTGAATTGGCGGCACAGCTCGTAGCTCTCGTCGAGGGTGACCGGCCCGGTCGGCAGGCTGTGCGTGGTCGGCACCGGGGGCTTGTTCCGGCGCTGAAGCACGCTCATCGGTAGCGCTGCCGCGCGAACTGCTCGACGCGCTCGGCAGCGAGCTTGCCCGACACCAGCACCATGGGTACGCCGACGCCCGGCAGCGTCGACGATCCGGTGAACACGAGGCCCGGAACCTTCTTGTTGACGTTGTTCGGCCGGAACGGGCCGGTCTGGAAGAACGTGTGGGCGAGCGCGAACGGCGTGCCCTGTTCCATGCCCATCCGCTCCCAATCGGCCGGGTCGTAGATTTCCTCGACGACCACCTCGGTCGGGTAACCGAGCGAGCCGACGCGTTCGCGAAGGCTGTCGACGATGGTGTCGCGTTCCTTGGCCCAGTCGATTTTGCCGCTCAGGTTCGGCGTCGGCTCGAGAACATAGATACTGGAGCAGCCGTCGGGGGCGAGCGAGCGGTCGTCGAGGCTGTGCAGAGTCACGAGAATCGACGGGTCGGGCATCCGCACTCCGTCGTCGATCAGCGCCTTGAACGAGCCGTCCCAGTCCTTGCCGAAGTGGATGTTGTGGTGCGACGCATCGTCCGGCGGCAGCCCCTTGACGCCCGCAACCCACAGCAGACACGACGGCGAGTACTTGCCGTTGCGGGCGACGCGTGGCGCTTTGACGCCGGGAAGCAGTTCTCGATAGGCGACGGGAAGATCGGGGTTGCAGACCACTGCGTCGGCGTCGAGCCGTTCGGACGCTCCGATCTCGACGCCGGTAACAGCACCGCCGGGGCGCCGCAGGATGCGGGTGACCGGCGAGTCGTAGCGGAACTCCACGCCGGCGTCCACCAGCGCCTCGGCGAGCCCGGCCGCCATCATGTGCATGCCACCTTCGGGCACGAAGACACCCTCGACGGAGTCCATGTAGGTGATCACGGCATACAGCGCGAGTGCCTCGTAGGGGGCCAGGCCGGCATACATCGACTGGAAGCTGAAGATCTGTTGCAGCCTCACGTCGTCGAAGAACGAGGCCACCTTCTTGTCGAGTTTGCCGAAGCCGCCGAGCTTCACCAGCTCGAGCCCCGACTTCCACGGCTTGATCAGGTCGAGCGGTGTGTTGAAGTTGGCATCGATGAACGAGTCCATCTCGGCCTTGTACAGCTTCTCCAGCCAGTCACAGAAGGCTCCGAACGACTCCGCCTGCTTGGCGTCGGAGAACTCGCGGATCTCCTGCGTCATCGCCTCGCGGCCGTGACGGACGAACAGAGTCGAGCCGTCGGCGTACACCGCCCGGTACATCGGGTCGACCGGGTTGATCGTGACGTAGTCCTTCATCTCGGCGCCGCATGCGTTGAAGGCAGCTTCGAGCAGGTTCGGCATCGTGAGCACCGTTGGACCGTTGTCGAGACGGAACCCGTCGGACACGATCATCCCCGCACGTCCGCCCGGGATCGAGTCGCGCTCGACGATCGTGACTTCGTGGCCCGCTTCGACAAGGTATGCAGCAGCGGAGAGCCCTCCCAGGCCGGCACCGACGACGACGACGTTCATCACACACTCCTCCAGCTGACGTAATCGGCCAGGGCGACCAATTCGGTCTTGGCTGATTCCGCGATCGGTGATGCGTCGAGTGACGCAACTGCGGCATTGGTCAAATCAGTGATGTGGGCCTCGAGTTCGTCGAGCGCCCCGGTGTCGATGATCGCCTGCTGGATTCGTGCGACGGTCTCGTCATCCATCGAGGGCGAACCGACGAGATCGAGAACCGTGCGTTGCTCGGGCGTGGCCGAGCGAACTGCTCGTGCGAGCAGCGGCGTGGGCTTGCCTTCGCGCAGGTCGCCGCCGACGGGCTTGCCGGTGAGGTCGGCGTCGCCGAACGCGCCCATCACGTCGTCGCGCATCTGGAACGCGTCGCCGAGCGGAAGGCCATAGGCGCTGAGCGCAGGAAGAAACTCGTCGCCGCTGTCGGGAGCTGCGAGCAGCGCCCCGAGGTGGAGCGGTCGTTCGATCGTGTACTTGCCGGACTTGTAGCGACAGATCCGTTCGGCCTTGTCGACGTCGCGGATGCTCTGGACCGACCCGAGGATGTCGAGGTACTGGCCGATGTTGAGTTCGATGCGCAGCTCGTTCCAGACGCGCATTGCTTCAGGCGGAGCAGCTTCGAGCAGTTGGTCCGCGTAGACGAAGGCGAGGTCACCAACGAGGATTGCAACACCCTCACCGAATCGACGGGATTCGCCGACCCAACCATTGCTTTGGTGCTCTGCAGCAGCAACGGCGTGGGTCGTGGGCTGCCCTCGACGGGTCGCGGCGTCGTCCATCACATCGTCGTGAAACAGGGCAAAGGCGTGCATCAGCTCGAAGGCTGCGCCGGCATCGACGTCGAGCTGGTCGTCGGTACCGCCGCCTGCACCGACATATCCCCAGTGGCAGAAAGCCGGCCTCAGGCGTTTACCGCCCGAGAGGACAAGCCGCCGGATCTCCTCGACCGGCCTTTCGAGGTCGGCGTCGAACGTCGACCAGCGATCACGCTCGGCAGTGAGGAGTTCGTCGAGGCGTGCCTCCACTCTGTCGGCGATGGACCTCAGACTGGTCGGCGCTGATCCGGTCATCGTTGCGTCAGGCTACTGCCGGTCGTGGAGCTCACGTCCCGTTGTGTCGCATCACACGAAGGTCCTCGTGTGACACTCAGTCGGTGGGGGTGGCATCGAGGTCGGCGGTGACCTCTTCGATGCGGAGCTGCGCGGCGGAGATCTTCTCCCGGCACACGGTGATCAGCATCGACGCGCGAGCGACGCGATCGGCGAGGTGGTCGACGTCGACGTCGGAACCTTCCAGCTCGCGCAGGATCGAGTCGAGTTCGGCCAGTGCGTCGGCATATCCGGGGGTGGGGTCGGCCATGGTGGTCAGTCCTTTTCGTCGGAAGTGGTCGCTGTGTGCGTCACAGTGCTGGTGATCACGCCGTCGGCGACCGCAGTCGTGATTGATTCATGGGGGGACGCATCGTTGACGGAGCGGATCACGCTGCCGTCGCTGCGTCGAGTGATCGACCAGCCGCGCGCCAACTGCACGGCCGGGTCGACGGCGCCGATGCGGGCGGCGATGACGTCGAGACGGCCGCCAGCTCGGTCGATGACGGCCGTCGACCGCTCGAGCACTCGGGCGTGGAGGGAGTTGAGGCGGCCATCGGCTCGCTCGAGTACAGCGGGTGCCGTGCGGGCGAGTGCGTCGACACGCATGACGAGGCGCTCGTCGGCGCGTTCCACTGCGGCATGCGTGCGCCGGGCGATCCGGTGGGCGGTCTCCGACAGGGTGGTGCTCGAGGCGGTCAGCGCCAGCTGGCTCTCTCGCACGATTGCTGCGAAGGCAGCTTCGCTCTCGGCGCAGTAACGGGCCGCTCGGGCGATCAGTTCGCCCGCGCAGGCCGTTGGAGTCTTCAGCATCGTATGGGCGACGTCGTCGGCCACGCTGCGGTCGACTTCGTGGCCGATCCCCGTGATGACGGGGATCGGCGACAGTGCGATCGCCCGGGCGATCAACTCGGCGTCGAACACGGCGAGTTCGTTTCGGGCGCCGCCGCCGCGGATGACGACGAGCGCGTCGAGGTCGTGTCGTCGAGCCAATGTGGTGATGGCTGCAGCGATCGACCGCTCCGCAACGTCGCCCTGCACTCGCGTGTCGATGACGGTCAACTGGAAGCCGAACGCGCTGCGCTGCAGTTCGTCGTGGAAGTCGTGCCATGCAGCCGTACCGACACTCGTGACCACGCCGACGCGCAGTGGAATCGGCGAGAGCGGGCGTTGCTTGTTGGCGTCGAGCAGGCCCTCGGCAACGAGACGCCGCATCACCTCGTCACGCGACTGGGTGATGTCGCCGATCGTGTAGCGCGGGTCGATTCCGGTCATCTTCAGCCCGATGCGACCGTTGGGCGCGAAGTAGTCGAGAGATCCGAAGACCCGCACCTTCATGCCGTCGCCGAGATGCAGCCGGTTCTTGCGCAACAACGGCCGCAGTCGCATCCGTGCATTCGCGAAGAACTGGACGTTGACGACGGCCCTGCCACGCGCGTTGGCTGTTCCATCACGCTGGTCGGCGTCGTCAACCAGCGTGAAGTAGGCGTGCTGGCCCCGGTCGCTCCACCCGGTGATCTCGCCTCGGACCCATACACCGTCGGAGAAGCCGCTCCGCAGCGTGTCGTTGATCGCGTCGGCCAACTCGCTGACGGAGTACGTCAGGTCGCAGGCATCGTCGAACTCGGCCTCACCGAAGTCGAACGCGGGCTGGCTCATGGCCCGATTCAATCAGGGAGTGTCGCCAGGCGGATGCCCGAAAGGATGAACTGGCGCATCATGCGCCGAGCATCCTGATCGTGCCGCCGGGTGGCGTCTCGGTGTCATCGGCGGCATCATCGGGTTCGATGGCCGCGAAGAGTTCCCCCTCGACGGGGAGATTGCGTTGCACACGCAGTTGGTCGAGCTGACGCAAGGGCCGCTCGAGTTGACGCCGACGAGGACCGGTGAGCTGTTCGAAGGCCCGATCGACCTGATCGAACTTCTTCTTCACCGAGTCGACCTGTTCGTTGTACTTGCGCCACTGGGCGGAGAACGTGCCGAGCAACTGGAGGATCTCGTCGCTCGTCTGCTCGATCATGAAGTTGTCGAACGCCTGGCGGATCACGCCGAGAAACGCGAACAGGGTGAGCGGCGAGCAGAGCACGACCTTTTGGCCCATGGCCTCGTCGAGCAACGCTGCATCGTGCTCGTGGATGAAACCCGTGAGCTGTTCGTTGGGGATGAACAGCAAGACGTAGTCGACCGACGGCTGGTCGCTCTCGCCCGAGTAGTCACGCTTGGCGAGTTCCCTGACGCGCAATCGAACGTCTTGCAGGAACCGTTTGAGGTGCATCTCGCGTTCGGCGTTGGTGTCGACCTCGAGGTAGCGCAAATACGACGCCATAGGGAACTTGACGTCCATGTAGAGGGCATGGCCCTTGGGCATGGGGAACGTGTAGTCGGGACGCCCGGTGCCGCCCTCGATCTGGGTCTGCTTGACGTAGTTGAGGTTCTCCTGGAAACCCGCGAGTCGCAGCACGTCTTCGGCCATCCGCTCACCCCAGTTCCCGCGGGACTGCGGATTCGCGAGCGCTTCGCGCAATGCCCGGGTGGAGTCGGCGAGGGTGGTTGCGATCTCGGCGTGTGCGGCCAGCGACGACGTGACCTGTCCGAAGTTCTCGGCACTCGACCGCCCCAGTGTGGTGACCATCTCGCTCAGCTTCGTGAGCTCGAGACGCATCTCGGCATGGACCTGGTCGAGCCGGGCGTCGATGACGTCCTTCTTGGCCGAGAGGTCGGAGTTGGTCTGTTCGCGTGCGGCCAGTGCGAGTGCGCCGAACTGCTCGCGCTGCAGGATCGCTGTCTGCTCCAATGCCGCAGTCACAGCCGCATCGCGTTCGGCCGTTGCCTGATCGCGCACCTGGGCGACCGCTTGTTGCACAGCGGCCTCGACGGCGAATTGCACACCATCGGTCGTTGCTGCACGATCGGCATCGCGTGCAAGGAGATCGGCTTCGGCGCGCCGAGTGGCGAACAGGTAGCCGCCCACACCAGCCCCAACGGCCAACAACACGGCGATCAACAACATGACAGTGTCCATGCCGTCAACTATGACAAGGGGGTGTCACAGAGTTCGCGGATGCCGATCAACCAGGGTTTCCTCGCCACCGGACGGTGGTTCTGCGCAGGGCGTGAGCGGTCGTGGGTCACGGTATGGAGATCGTGAAGCAGCGGTCGGCGAGGGTTCCGAGGGCGTAGGTCTCGTAGTCGATGCCGAAGTCGGCGTACAGGTGCCGACACGATTCGCTCCATGCCAGCGCCTCAGGCGTCGACATTCGATGCACGACCTGCATGACACCGCCCTCGTACACCCGGTACTCGGCCCAGGTGCCAGGGAAGTCCTTCGTGCAGCCGATCTCGATCGACGGGACCCCCGACCGGCTCATCGGTCGGACCCGATGGCGATGGGTGTGGCCGGCTGCATACCCGATGATCGAGGTGCGTCGGATGGCAGCGTCGTCGAGCAGGTCGCTCGCGTCGGGATGCAACCCGAAGTAGCCGTCGCTGCGCTTCGGCTCGACTCCCTCTCCGATCCCGTGATGGCCGATCCACTGCTGATGGTGTCCCATGACGAACACCGGTCGATCAGCGGCGGCGCAGCGGTCGTCGAGCCACTCGAACTGCTCGGTGGTGATCGAGCCGGTCGTGGCTCCAGGGATCGCCGTGTCGAGCAGAGCCACCGCCAGTCCTGGCAGCTCGATCCACTGGTCGCCTGCGTACTCCGCCTGGTGGCGGTACGAGTCGTGGTTCCCGCGCACCACGTGGAGCCGCTCACCGAACGGGGCTCGATAGCAGGCCTCGAACGCAGCCCATTCCTCGGCGCGGCCGTCTTGGGAGAGGTCACCCTTCACGATCACCGCTGCCGGGTCGATCACCGCCATCTCGAACGCCGCTGATCGGTTCATCACCTCGGGATACGGCTCGGCTCCCGGCTCACCTCGCCGGATCGGCCCCTCGGCTAGATCGTCGATCCGTCCTGCCTCGATCTCACCGAAGTGCACGTCGTTCACCGTCGCGAAGCGACAGAGGAGTTCGCCGTGTGGCCGGGCGAGCGTGCGAACCGACACACCGTCGAGGTCATGGTCGGTGTCGGCGGCGAGGCCGTCGTAGCGACGCGATTCGAGGCCGTCGTGGACGACGACGAGGTCGTCGGCGACCGTCGTGACATCCATCAGGTCTTGACAACCACCGAGTTCACGACCTTGTCCTGCCAGGTCTGCTTCTTATCGTCCCACAGCATCCAGAGGTAGCCGAGGTAGAAGATGCTGGACGAGAAGATGTTGGCGAAGAGGCTTCGGCCGAGGGCACGTCCGAATCCGATGGGCGCTCCGGTGCGCTCGTCGATCACCTTGACCCCGACGATCTTGGCGCCCCACGTCTGGCCGGTCTTGCCCATCGCCCGGACGTAGAGGAAGGCCGTGAACAGGATGCCGATCAGGATCAGGACGATCCCTCCGGCGATGGCGCCGCCGTTCGGTTCGCCTGGTGGGCAGAGGAGCTCGGACGAGTTCTCGCTGATCTCGTTCCACTCGCAGTTACTGAACGCCGAGAAAAACACCACGGTGCCGGGAATCACGAACACGAGCGACAACAGCCCGTACAGCAGGCCGTCGAGCAGCCAGGCGCCGAGCCGGGTACCGAAGCCGGCGCGTTCACCCCCGACCATCGTCTGCTGAAAGTACGACGGTGGATATCCCGGTGCAGTGGCAACTGCCCCGTAGGGCGGTGGCGGCGGGACCATCGGTGGTGTTCCGGCCTGCAGTGGCGGCGGACTCGACCCGAACCCTGGCGGTGGCGGC
>DASQFE010000676.1:0-2187 GCA_035633295.1 Ilumatobacteraceae bacterium
GCCTGACGTGCGAGCGCATGTTCACCTGAACCGAGAGCGAGCGCTTCGGCGTCCCGCGCCAGCGCCTTGGCCCGTCCCGGCACGCCGAGTTCGTCGAGGCGTGCCGCAGCGGTCAACAGTGCCCCCGAGTCG
The DNA here is from genome assembly GCA_035633295.1 of Ilumatobacteraceae bacterium. Taxonomy (GTDB): domain Bacteria; phylum Actinomycetota; class Acidimicrobiia; order Acidimicrobiales; family Ilumatobacteraceae; genus Sva-07. Next base: position 133 of record DASQFE010000676.1, read on the forward strand.
CCTTTGAGCTTGGCGATGGCCCCATTGCAGATCGTGACCAGCAGTGGTGCATCGATCGTGCGTGAGAGCTCGTCGAGTCGTGCGATCGAGCTGTCGTCGTCGCATCGCTCCGCCAGCTCGACCAGATAGCGCGCTTCGATGAGATCTGCCCCGACGTGTCGTGCTTCCGTGGCGGCGGCCGTCAGCAGGGTGATCGCTTCCGAAGTGTGTCCTCGGGCGCTGGCCACGACGCCTCCCGCCCAGTGCTGGAGGCCGGGAAGTATCGCGAGGTGACGTTCGGGGAACTGTTGCAGCGCGCGTGTCGCGTGGTGGATGCGGCCGGCATCGCACAGGGCGACCACGAGCCAGGCGCTCGCCTCGGCGTGGAAGATTCCTTTGCCCTGCTGTTGCTGGACGACCGCCTCGTTCAGCCTCACGACCGACTCGGAGTGTTCACCGCGCAGGTGCGCAACGATGCCTGCGAGGAGTGACCAATCGATGCGTCGATCGGGTGGCTCGTCCGCGAGCGGGGGTGCCGGCCACCGACCGGTCAAGGGATCGGCAACCGGTACGGCGGTCAGTTCACCGCGCCACAGCTGGATGAAGGCGATCTCGGCGAGCAACATGCCGAGCGCCGACGGCATGACCTCGGTGAGCCCATGAGCGGTCGTCAGCAACCCCGTGGCGACGGTTCGAGCTTGCTCGGTCCGGCCGCGCATCAGCATTCCGGCGACTGTCGCAACACCGGCGCGGAGGCGACTGGTCTCGGACGGGTCGTCGAGCGCCACTCGGGCGAGTCGTTCGGCCGTGTCCGGGCGGGCGCACAGCAGCGCCGCCAGTGCGTCGAGCGAGATGGGCAGTCCCACGTCGAGGCCTCGCTCGCTGTCGATCCGTCGACGGTCGTCGAGGATTCGCTGTGCTGCGTGTGGGTCGCGGTCAGCGAACAACGCCACGGCGAACGCGGCCTCGGTGACGCGCCGGATGTCGGTAGGAGATTTGGCCAGAGACCATGCCTCGACGAGAAGGCGCTGCGCGCCCGGTGAGTCACCGACCTCGACGAGACTGTCGACCAGGTCAGCTGCGCTGGTCACCGTCGACGCAGCACGGTGCTTGGCATCCGCGAACGCGTGAGCGCTGTGGGGATCGGAGAGTCGCAACATCGATGTCGCCGCCTCGACCACCGGTGATTCGGCGGTTCGGTCTGCGTAGCTGTGCAGCGACACCGACCGGGCGATCTCCGAGGGAGCCGACGGAGCAGGGAGTACGGCGAGCAATCGACGAGCCAGAACTCGTCGCCGGAGCGCCGGCATCGACCAACGGCGCTGCGGAGACAGGTGCGCATGCAAGAAGCGCACGGTCATCACATCGTCACGCATGATGGTCTCGACAAGGCCCGCCCGCTCGAGCTCCATCATCGGATCACCGCCGACCAGGCGTTCGAGGGCGTCCGCCTCGATCTGATCGCCGAGGACCACCAGGTCGAGTGCGTCGAGTGCAGTGTCCGACAGGGCGTCGAACTGGCGTTGCAGATGCGGAGGAACGGTCGAGAGCGCCGGCGGGGGCCCCTCCCACCACCACGAGCCGTTGACGAGACGAAACGACGAGGTGCGCAGACCGGTGTCCACAAGATCGTGCAGCGTCCCGGGGAGCCCGCCGCTCCAGCGCCGCAGGAGTTCCGTCGTCGATGTTGCCGGTGGTCCCCCGAGCAGAAAGGCTGCGATCTGCTCCACGGCGTCACGACCGAACCGATGCAGTTCGATCACCTCCACGAAGCTGTCGTCGACCAGTCGGCCGATCGCCTCGCTGAGTCGATGCCCGCTCACGGCGGTGGCGACGAGCGCGACGGCGCGAGTTGTCATCGCCTGCAGCACCACTTCGGCGGACGAGTCGTCGAGGAGATGGATGTCGTCGATGATCAGGGTGGTGGGTGCGGTACCACCATGGAACCGCAACGCCGAGAGCACCGCTGTCATGCGCTCGGCCGGTGACGTCAGGGCGTCCCGCGGCAGCAGCGACGCAAAGATGCCGAACGCGATGGGCTGCAGCGCTCGTGTCGCCGTCAGCCACAGCGGTGAA
>DASQFE010000677.1:0-4727 GCA_035633295.1 Ilumatobacteraceae bacterium
GACGCTTGCATCGCCAAACGCATGCGCGGCGCCGTGATCGTCACCTCGGTAGATGGCACCGACATCGATGTTCCGGCGCTGGTCGGGCGGGCGCGACGCAACGGGCTGCGCATCATCGGGCCGTCGAGCATGGGCATCGCCTCGCCCCGTCCGGAGACCCGCTTGCAAGCGGCGCTCGTCGACGTCGCACTTCCGGCAGGCGGCGTGGCCATCTCGATGCAATCCGGTTCGCTCGGCGGGTCGCTGCTGCGCAAGGCACGCGACGTCGATCTCGGGATCTCCTGGTTCGTATCGCTCGGCGACAAGAGCGACATCTCGGCCAACGACCTGCTGCAGTTCTGGGAGTTCGACGACAACACCACCGTGGTGGCGATGTACACCGAGTCGTTCGGCAATCCGCGCAAGTTCGCTCGGATTGCCCGACGCGTCTCGCGTACCAGGCCGATCGTGGCCGTTCGCACGGGAGCGGCAGCAACCGGCGAGATGGCGAGTGCGCTGTACCAACAGACCGGGGTGATCGAAGTGCCGACAGTTCCGGCCCTGCTGGAGACGGTCCGCGTGCTCGCCACGCAACCGGTTCTGCAGGGCCCTCGCGTTGCCGTGCTCACCAACTCCCGCAGCCCGGGCACGCTCGCCAGCGCCGCGCTGAGCGCCGCCGGCCTCGAGCCGGTGGCCGGACCGATCACACTCGACTGGAGCGCAACCTCGCCCCAGTACCCAGTGGCGATGCGCGCAGCTCTGGATGACGACACCATCGACGGACTCATCGTGATCCACGCACCCGCAGTCGCCGACGATGTGGATGCAGCAGCACGTCACATCGACGCGGGGGCGTCGGGAAACACCAAGCCTGTCGTTGCCGTACTCCTCGGCGGGGCCGATGGGCCGGTCGCTCCGGGATCACGCGTGCCCGCCTTCACCTTCCCGGAGCAGGCCGCCGCGGTGCTCGGGCGATCGTACGCCTACGCCCGCTGGCTTCGCGACGAAGCATCCGCACCCGACGAGATCGTGCGGCCCGTCGACCCCGGCGCGGCGCACGTGATCATCACCGAGGCGGTCGCCGCCGCACCCGACACCGGCGACGACATCCACCTCGACCTCGCCACTCAACGTCGGCTGCTCGCCACCTACGGCATCGAGATGGCGGCGGCCACCGAATCGACGCCCGACACTGCAGTGGCCGACGCCAACGCGATCGGCCACCCCGTTGCGGTCAAGGCCGTGCGCCGCCGTCCCGGCCGATCGGCTCGTGCCGGGGTCGCTCTCGACCTTGCCACCGGCGACGACGTCGTCGAGGCGATTGCGCTCATGCGCGACTCACTGGGCCAAGATGCCGATGATCTGATCGTCCAAGCAATGACCGCGCCTGGTGTCGATGTCCGGATCCGTTGCGACCACGACGATCAGCTCGGCCCCATTGTCACCGTCGGCCTCGGTGGTGCGCAGGCCGACTCGATCGACGACCGCACGAGTCGGCTCGCTCCCGTGTCACCCGCAAGCGCTACGACGATGCTCGGCGAGACGCGTTTGTCGGCGGCGCTCGACGCCGCTGACTTCGACTCGCTCCCCCTGGTCGACGCTGTCGTGCTCGCCGCGCAGTTGGCGTCGGATCACCCGCAGGTCGCCGAACTCGACCTCAACCCGGTCATCGTGTCGGACGACGGCGCCATCGTGACCGATGCCGTCATCCGCCTCGTCCGACACACTGTTGAAGACGGCCCGCTGCGTCGGCTTGACTAGAGGCGTGACTCCCGGCATCGTCATTCCGCTCGTGGTCCTCGCCGTGGTACTCGTCGGGGCCGCTGTCTGGTATCAGCGATCGATGGTCGCGTTGAAGCCCGACGACGCCAAACCCGTTTCTGGCGCACGGCTCACTGCGGAGACGCTGCACCGGTTGGATTCGCCCCCGTGGCGCGTTGTGTACGAGATCGGTCGTGCACTGGGCGGGGTCGATCACGTGATCATCGGGCCGCCCGGCGTGATCGCCGTCACCACGATCGTCGCCGACCGACCGACAGCCGAGCGACTTCTCGCTGCCGCCGGCGAGGCCCAGCTGACCGCCGAAGCTGCCATCGAGCGCGGGCCGGCTGACGAACTGGTTCGGGCGGTGGGAATCACCTGCCGGTTGTCGGCTCGCGTGTTCTGGGGTACACCCGACCCCGACCGCCCCGCCTTCGACGGAATCGCCCCCGGGAATCATCTCGTCGAGGGCCAACGCCTGATGGACTGGCTCGAGGCGCTGGATGACTCCGGAGTCGAACCACCGATCACTCAGGCGCAGATCGACCTCGCCTGGCAGGCGATCGTCATGGGCATCGGTCGGCCTGACCCGCTTCGCTGAGTCGCACTAGCGTGCGGCCATGCCCACTGAGTTCACCGGCCCAACGACCGAGCTGTTGCAGGCGCTGATCCGCAACGCATGCGTCAACGACGGCACGCCCGACTCGGGTGAGGAGACACGAAACTCCGACCTCCTCGTCACGTACCTCGAAGGCGCGGGCCTGGAGGTCGAACGATTCACGCCGCGACCCGGACGCGACTCCATGGTTGCCCGGATCGAGGGCACCGACCCTGACGCGCCGTCGCTGTGTCTCATGGGGCACACCGATGTCGTCCCGGTGAATCCCGACGGGTGGCGTAACGACCCGTTCGGCGGGGAGGTCATCGACGGTGAGGTGTGGGGCCGCGGCGCCATCGACATGCTCAACCTCACCTCGTCGATGGCCGTCGCCTTTCGGCGCCTCGCCACCGAAGGCTTTCGACCGAAGGGTGACCTCATCTACTTCGGTGTCGGCGACGAGGAGGCCGGGGGAACATGGGGGGCCGAATGGATGGTCGAGCACCACTGGGACGCGATCGAAGCCGACTACGTCCTCACCGAGCTCGGTGGATGGTCGTCGGTCGGCCACGACGGTCACCGAACAGTCACGGTGAACGTCGGCGAGAAGGGCCTGGCCTGGCGCCGACTCCGGGTCCACGGAACGCCGGGGCACGGGTCGATGCCGTTCGGGGCCGACAACGCACTGATCAAAGCCGCCGAAATCGTGCGCCGACTCTCGGCGTTCCGACCGGCGGCCCATATCGACGACATTTGGCGCGCCCAGGTCGCCGCGATGGACCTGCCCGACGACGTCCGTGACGGTCTCACCTCGACCGAGACGATCTTCGCCACCCTCGAGCAGCTGCCGGTTCCCGTGGCCCGGATGTGTCACGCCGAGACGCACACAACCATCTCCCCCAACGTCGTGCACGGCGGGCAGAAGACGAACACCATTCCCGACGTCGTCGACATCGACGTCGACATCCGCACCGTGCCGGGGACGACACGCGACGACGTGGAGGCCCTGCTGCGTGAAGCCCTCGGCGACATGTACGAGCAAGTGGATGTCACCGTGCTCCAGCACAGCGATCCGACGGCCTGCGCGTTTGGGGCCGACAATCTGCTGTGGGAGATGGTCACCAAACACACCCAGGTCGCCTACCCGGGCGCCGAACTCGTTCCCGGCCTGATCGTCGGCGGCACCGACGCCCGCTTCTATCGCGAGCGTGGCGTCACGGCCTACGGCGCCGGGCTGTTCTCACCGAAAATGGACTTCGCCACGTTCGGGTCACGCTTCCATGGCAACGACGAGCGCATCGACATCGAGTCGCTCGGGCTGTCCGCCAACTACTTCTACGGCATCGCCAAAGATCTCACCGGCTGACCCTCACCGTTCTCGAGCCGGACGTTCAGCGGAAGAGGTCGCGTTCGGCGTCGCGTAGGACCGGGGCCATCGAGGCGGTGTCGTCGGTGGCCCAGTCGTAGCCGCGGATGACGGCGACGGGCACCCGGCTGGTGTTGCCCTTCACCAACTCTGCAGCTGCGGTCAGTTCGTCGACCACGCAGATTTCCTGAACGCGGAACTCGTGCCCGTGCGGATCGTGCTCGCCGATGTAGCTGTGCAGCGGATGCATTCCTGCGACCCCGATGGCAATGTCGGTCTGCCCTTCTCGCCACGGTCGTCCGAACGTGTCACTGATCACAACGGCGACGTCAACGCCGAGCTCCGCGAACCGCGAGCGGAAGCGGCGGGCCGACGCATCGGAATCCTTCGGCAACACCAAGACCCGGCCATGCGCTCCGCTCGAGGATTGGTCGACACCCGAGTTGGCGCAGCAGAACCCGTGGTGCGTCTCGGTGATGAGCACCGGGCCGATCTGGCGGATGATGCGCTTCGATTCGCGAAGAACCACCTCGACGACTCGCGGGTCCTTGTCCCACCGGGCCGCCCAATCGCTTGCGAAGCTCGACGGTTCGACCTCGTCGAGTTCGATCGCACAACCCTCGGCCTTCGACACGATCTTCGACGTGATGACGACGATGTCGCGATCGGCGAGCGGGGAACCGCTGACGGTCGCCGCGTCGACGATCTGAGCAGCGATGTCGTCACCGGGGGCGATCTCGGGAAGTCCCTCCACGCCGAAAACCTGAAGACTTGTCATCGGTACTCGACTCAGTCGCGGAGACCGGAGAGGAACTCGATGATCGCCGCGTTGACCGGCTCGGGATTCGTGAGGTTCGCCGCGTGCGCACCGCCGACCTTCGCCACCGGTCCGGCTCCGGAAAGACCAGCGGCCAGCTGTTGGGCCTTCTCCATCGAGATCGACACGTCCTCGGTGCCGTGCACCACCAGCGCCGGGCACGTGATCTCACCGAGGCGGTCGGTGACGTCATCGCGTGACATCAG
>DASQFE010000678.1:0-4175 GCA_035633295.1 Ilumatobacteraceae bacterium
TCGACGACAGTGCACTGGTGGCCGCCGCGCAGGGCGGTGATCGAAACGCGCTCGACCAGCTGCTGCGGGCGCACTACGACCGGATCCACGCGGTTTGTCGGCGCATCGCCGGAGGCAGCCGTGATGCCGATGATGCCTGCCAAGAGGCCCTCATCAAGATCGTCCGCAACCTTCCGCGCTTCGATGGTCGATCGTCATTCGGCACCTGGGCATATCGCATCGCCACGAATGCCGCGCTCGACGAACTCCGAAAGCGCGATCGCCGACCGCAACTCGACGACGGCGATACCGTCGAACGCGCCGACGACCGTGCCGCGTACGACGTCGATGGTGTCAGCGATCGCCTGATTCTCGACCAGGCCCTCGCCGATCTTCCCGACGATCTGCGCTCTGCGGTGGTGCTTCGCGACGTTGCAAACCTCGACTACTCGGAGATCGCCGAGGTACTCGACATTCCCGTGGGCACCGTGAAGTCACGCATCTCGCGGGGCCGCGCCGCCCTGGCCCAGCGACTCCGCCTCGACCTCGACCTGCCAATTTCATCCGATCCCGGGAACCAACCACCCCCCGACGAACGTCCAACTGACCGCACATGAACGACGACCTGATTCCTCTTGCGAGCGCCTACCTCGACGGTGACGTGACTGCGGATGAGCGCGCCCGTGTGGAGGCCGACCCAGTGATGCTTGGCGAGGTCGAACGGTTGCGATACGTCCGCATGCTGCTTGCGGACTGCGAGCCGTCGCCGATCTCGGTGCGAGAATCATTGCTGGCGAACGCAATGGATGCGTGGGACCGCGCTCCCGCACCACCGACGTCGCTCGCCGACCGCCGACGCGTCACGACCAATCGTCGGCTCCTGGGTGCTGCCGCAGCCCTCGTGCTCGTTCTCGCCGGTGGCGTCGTCTTGCAGACGTTCTCGGCGGGCACCGACGACGAGTCGGCATCGCTCTCGGCCAGCGACGAGACCACCCCACCAGAGGTGGCAGCGCTCGCCGAATCAACCGACGACGCTGGAGCCACGCTCACTGCCGACGAGATGGCACCGGCACCACAGCTCCCAGCCGCTGCCACCGTTCCCGCCGGCGCCGAACTCGACACCGGGATCAACGATGCCGCACCACCAACCGAAACCGACCTCGAGCAACTCGATACGCCCGAGGAACTCGGGATCTTCGCCTCCGACGCCGTCGGCGCGCCTCAGGACCCCGGAGTGCCGGCTGCAACCAGCGAATCGATCGACGAACGACTCACCGATGAGCAGGCAGAGATTCTCGCTGCACAGTGGCCTTTGTGTCTCGGTGCCGACTATGTCGTCGGCCCAGCGCGTTACCAATCCACCGACGTGGTCGTCGGCGTCGACGAACGCCTGGAGCTGGCAATCGCATACGAAGCGAACTGCCGCGAAGTCGCCCGTGCGCGCCTTCCGTGAGCGGCGGCTAACCTCGCCGACATGCCCGCAAATCCGCTCACCGACCCGAACTGGGCCACCGAGACCACCGACCTCGTCGTCAGCCTCATCGACACCGTACGGTCCAAGACGACGCAGAACCTGGTCTACGCGGCCCGGGGGGTTGTCTTCGGTCTGATTGCCCTGATCGTGGGGACGTTCGCACTCATCATCGCGCTCGTGATGCTGATGCGCGGCTTGCAGTCCCTGCTCGAGTTGGCAACAACCTGGGAACGAGCTGTGTATCTGAGTTACTTCATCGTTGGCGGTCTCCTCTCGATCGCCGGCGTGTGGCTGTTCAAGAAGCGCAACACCGCCGCGAGTTGAGCATCCGACACGGCCCAGCCGTGCACCGCGAACACTCCCCCAACGCACTCAAGGAGTCCCCATGGCCGACGTCCGTGACGTCATCATCATCGGATCGGGCCCGGCCGGCCTGACCGCAGCGATCTACACCGCTCGAGCCAACCTGTCACCCCTGCTCATCGAAGGTGAGCCCTCGAGTTCCAGCGATCAGCCCGGTGGGCAACTCATGCTGACCACCGAGGTCGAGAACTTCCCGGGCTTCCCCGACGGCATCATGGGCCCCGACCTGATGGCCAACATGCGAGCGCAGGCCACGAGGTTCGGTACCGAGATCGTCACCGAGAAGGTGACCAAGGTCGATTTCTCGGAGCGCCCCTTCCGGATCTGGATCCGCGACGACCAGTACCTGGCGAACGCCGTGATCGTCAGCACGGGCGCCCAGTCGCTGATGCTCGGCCTCGAGGCCGAACAGCGACTCATCGGCCATGGTCTGTCGACGTGCGCCACCTGTGACGGCTTCTTCTTCCGGGGTCACGAGATCGCTGTGGTGGGTGGCGGTGATTCGGCCGTCGAGGAGGCAACCTTCCTCACGAAGTTTGCCGACAAGGTCACCATCATTCACCGCCGCGACGAGTTGCGCGCCTCGAAGATCATGCAGGATCGTGCCATCGCCAACCCAAAGATCGAGTTCCTGTGGAACTCCCGTGTCACGGAGATCTTCGGTGAGACGAGCGTGAGCGGTGTGGAGGTGACGAGTACCGTCGACGGGTCGGTCTCGACACTGGCGGTGACCGGGTTGTTCGTGGCAATCGGACACCGGCCGAACACCGACCTCTTCATCGATCAGCTCGACCGGGACCCGGCAACCGGGTACTTGGTGACGAGGCACGATTCGTCGTACACCGATGTCGACGGCGTGTTCGCATGCGGCGACGTGCAAGACGACGTCTACCGCCAGGCAATCACGGCGGCCGGGTCCGGGTGTATGGCAGCCATCGACGCCGAGCGCTGGCTCGAGGCCAACGTCCACCACTGAGCACAATCCGAACCGATTGGCAACGTGTGCGGGAATGTTCTCCGTCACCGACTGGTTGTTCCAACTGAATGCTGTGCTCCTACCCGGCATCGCTGCGAAAGGACCTCCCTATGGCAACTGGCATCGTGAATCTGTCCACCAACACCTTCGATGAGACGATCATCGGCTCCGACAAGCCCGTCGTGGTTGATTTCTGGGCCGAATGGTGCGGACCGTGCAAGCAGATCGCTCCGATTCTCGAGGAGATCGCCGGCGAGAAGTCCGATCAACTCACCGTTGCGAAGATCAATGTGGATGACAATCCCGACCTTGCCATGCGCTACAACGTGATGAGTATTCCGACGCTGCTCGTGTTCTCTGGTGGTGAGGTGGCCAAGCGCCTCGTCGGCGCCAAGAGCAAGGGGGCCCTGCTCCAGGAGCTCGACGAATTCCTCACGACCTCACCCTGAAGAACCTGCTCCCACTGACCGAGGGTCAGCGTGGAGAAGCAGTTCGCGATCTCCAACGCCGCCTCGGCGCCGCCGGGTACCCATCGACCGGTGACGAGTCCGGTGTGTTCGGTACGTCGACGCGCGCGGCCACATCGACGTTCCAACGCCAGCGTGGCCTCCACGTCAGCGGAACGTGCGATGAACCGACGTGGCTGACACTGGTCGAGGCCGGATTCTCCCTCGGCGACCGCCTGCTCCTGCTCGGGGCCCCGCAGCAACGTGGAGACGACGTTGGCTCGCTTCAGACCGCTCTGAATCATCTCGGGTTCGACTGCGGCCGCCCCGATGGGATCATGGGTCCCGCCACAGTGCGGGCGCTCGAGGACTTTCAGCGCAACTCCGGTCTGGTCGTCGACGGCGTCTGCGGCTTACACACCGTTCGCATGCTCGAACTCGTCAGCCGCCAAAGTGGCACAGGACCCGGAGTTGCGGTCGTGCGAGAGAACGAGGCGACGACTGCGCACGCGTCACTCGGCACCTTACGCATCGTCGTGGGTCAGTTCGGTGGGCTCAGCTCGATCAGCCGATCACTCGCCCGTGCCCTTCGCGACGCCGGCGCCACGGTCATCTCGACCGACGAGTACGAAGCGGGTGCCCACGCCGCGGCGGCGAACCGATTCGGCGCCAGTCTGTACATCGGATTCGAGGCATCATCGGACAAACGATCGATGATCTCGTACTTTGCCGTACCAACGTTCGAATCGGTCGGGGGGCGCACGTTGGCGACACTGGCTGTCGAGCGCCTCCAGCACGTCATCACGGTGACGCCTGAGGTGCGCGGCATGCGCTTGGCGGTCTTGCGTGAAACCCGGATGCCGGCGGTGCTGTGTTCACTCGGGCCGGTTCGCGAGATCGTCGACGCCACCGACGCCATTGCCACTGCGCTCGTGGC
>DASQFE010000679.1:0-6744 GCA_035633295.1 Ilumatobacteraceae bacterium
TGCCGAACTCGCTGCTGGTCGGGCATTCGTGGTGCCCACCACCTGGCAGGGCGAGGTCGTCCTACGCATCTGCATCGTCAATCCCCGCACCACGATCGACGACATCGCATCGATCCTCGTCAGCCTCGGCGAACTCTGCGATGACACTGCGCTGTGAACGCGTCGTCGCCCATCGCGGATCTGGTTGTCGTCAACGCTCGCCGTGTCGCCACGGTCGATGCCGACAGGCGCGAACTCGATGGCGGGTGGGTCGCCGTCACCGACGGGCTCGTGAGCGGTGTCGGCACAGGTGAGCCACCTCGCGGTGCAACGGTGCTCGATGCCGCCGACTGTCTCGTCACGCCGGGCCTCGTCAACGCGCACCATCACCTGTACCAGAACCTCACGCGGGCGTTCCCGCCGATGACCGACAAGCCGCTCTTCGGATGGCTGCAGTCGCTGTATCCGCTGTGGAGCGCCCTCGACACCGAGGCCGCGTACGTGTCGGCATGGGTGGGTCTCGCCGAGTTGGCGCTCGCCGGCTGCACGACGTCATCCGATCATCTCTACCTCCATCCGAAGGGGGCCGGTGACCTGCTCGGTGCCGAGATCGACGCGGCCCGTGACCTCGGGATGCGTTTCCATCCGACTCGCGGATCGATGTCGTTGTCGGTCAAAGATGGCGGGCTGCCGCCCGACAACGTGGTCAGCAGCGACGACGAGATCCTCGCGGCGTGCTCCGCTGCGGTGGAGCGCCACCACGATCGTTCGCATGGCGCAATGACCCGGGTGGCGCTGGCTCCGTGCTCGCCGTTCAGCGTGACCGAAGCGTTGATGATCCAGACCGCCGAACTCGCGGAACGGCTCGATGTGCGGCTTCACACGCACTTCGCCGAGAATGCCGAGGACGACGAGTTCAGCCTGGCCACGTTCGGCTGTCGGCCGATGGAGTATCTCGAACGCACCGGTTGGTGCACTGATCGTACGTGGGTGGCTCACTGTGTGATGCCGAACGACGACGAGATTCGCCGCCTCGGCGCGGCCGGCATCGGTGCCGCTCACTGCCCGTCGAGCAACATGATCCTGTCGTCGGGGATCGCGCCCGTTGTCGCTCTGCGGACTGCGGGCGTGCACGTCGGGTTGGGTGTCGACGGCTCGTCGTCGGCGGATGCGGCATCGCTCTGGCTCGAGGCTCGTCAGGCGATGCTGCTCGCCAAGCTTCGTGACGGCGCCGCCGCCGCCACTGCCCGCATGGCCTTGGAGATGGCGACCATCGGAGGTGCCGGCTGCCTGGGTCGCGTCGGCGAGATCGGCACGCTCACGGTCGGTGCGGTGGGCGACATCGCCGTGTGGCCACTCACCGGACCTTCCTTCGCCGGTGCGCTCGCCGATCCGGTCGAGGCGTGGCTGCGTTGTGGTCCCGTCGCGGCGCGCCATACGGTGGTGCACGGCCGACCCGTGGTCCGCGATGGTGCGTTGGTCTCCACCCGGGTGCACGACATGCTCGCCACGCACCACCGCCTTGCGACCGCGATGCAGCGACTCAGTGACACCTGACACGTCGACCCTCGGTCGAGGTGACGTCGGGTGGCGGTGCGAACTGACCAGACTGGCGGCGTGAGACGGGCTTCGATGACGGTGTTGCGCTGCGGCGTGCTGGTACTCGGCGGTGTCGCGTTGCTGGTCGGTTGTGCTCTGCCGATGCCCGGTGAGGATTCGACCACGCCGGGCACCGTCGACCTGGGTGCGGGCCTCGGCGTAGAGGGTGACCCCGGCCAGCTCGGTACCGAGGGTTCCGTGGCGGCGAACGCAAGCGCCATCGAGTCGGTTGTGATGATCGGGGACTCGATCACGAAGGGGTCGACGCCGGCGCTCGAGGAACGCTTCGAACTGCTCGGCCTTGACGCGAGTATCGAGGCCGAGAACGGTAAACGGATGGCCGTGTCGTCTGGTGGTAATCCGAGTGGATCGTCGGTGGCCGAGTTCATCGCCGGCAGCTCAGACGATCATTCGAATGAGCTGTGGGTGGTGGCACTCGGCACGAACGACATCGGTCAGTACTCGAGTTCCGACGAGATCGCCGCTGCCGTCAACGAGGTGCTCGAATCGGTGCCAGACGAGTCACCCGTGGTCTGGGTCGACGCGTACTACCGCGATGGGGCCAACCAGCAGGACGTCGTCAACATGATCATTCGGGATCGTGTGGCCCGGCGCGGCAACAGCGCCGTGGCTCCGTGGACAGAGTTCGCCACCGGCGACGGCGTGTTGTCGTCTGACGGCGTCCACCCGACCAGCGACGGCACCAACGTGTTCGCCTTCGTCGTCACCGACACCGTCAGCGCCTTCCTCGGCCGCTGACGTACACGATGTGTCTGACACATCGTGTACGTCCAATCGTCACGTCAGCTGTCCCAGCGGGATTGACCGAACCGGTAGCCCACCGAGCGCACGGTCTGAATGAGGTTGGCGTACTCCTCACCGAGCTTGGCCCGCAAGCGGCGGACATGAACGTCGACCGTGCGGGCGCCGCCGTAGTACTCGTAGCCCCACACACGACTCAGGAGCATCTCGCGAGTGAACACCTTGCCGGGATTCTGGGCGAGGAACTTGAGGAGCTCGTACTCCATGTAGGTCATGTCGAGCGGCCGGCCGGCGATCGATGCCTGGTACGTCTCGAGGTTGAGTGTGAGCTCGCCGTACTCCACGAGATCAGCGCGGTGCAGGTCGATGTCGGTGGCGAGCAGATGGCGAAGGCGCGCCTCGAGTTCGGAGGGATGGAACGGGGTGAGGCAGAAGTCGTCGAACAGTTCGTCGCGGTGCTCGAGGTCGGAGAGCTGCGCGCCACCTACGAGGAGCATCACCGGGATTGCACGGTCGCCCTGTTTACGGATGCTGCGAAGGAACGCCCACCCACCGTCGGGGTCGTCGGTGATGTCGACGATCGCACCTGCCCACCCTCCGGGCGGCTCGTGGTCGGCGGCGGGCTCGGCCGCCGACACCGCCTTCCAGGCGTACCCGGCGAGGTCGAGCGTGCGCGCCAACTCGGGAGATGCCGGGTCGGGAACGACGGCGATCATCGATTCACGCGCAACCATGGCCGTGCTCAGAGCGCCCCGAGGTATCGATCGCGCTCGAACGGCGTCACCTGGGTCTTGTAGCCGCGCCATTCGCTGCGCTTGTTGCGCAGGAACCACTCGAAGATGTGTTCGCCGAGCGCCTCCTGGACGAGCGTCGACTGTTCCATCACCGCAAGGGCATCGTTGAGCGACTGCGGGAGTTGCTGGATCCCGAGCTTGGCGAGCACATCGTCGCCGATCTCGAAGAGGTTCGCGTCGGCCTCGTCGGGCAGCTCGTAGCCCTCGTGGACGCCGCGCATGCCGGCGGCCAGCATCAGGCTGAACGCCAGGTAGGGGTTGCACGCCGGGTCGGCCGAGCGGTACTCGATGCGGGTGGCGACAGGGTTGCCGCGCTTGGGAATCGGCACCCGGATGAGCCCACTGCGGTTGTTGCGGGCCCAGCTGATGTGCACAGGGGCCTCGAAACCGGGCACGAGTCGCTTGTAGCTGTTGACGGTCTGGTTGGTGACCGCAGTGATCTCGGCAGCGTGATGGAGCATGCCGGCCATGAACGACTTGGCCGTCGCGGACAGGTGATAGGCGTCGTCGGAGTCGTAGAAGGCATTGTCGTCACCGCGGAACAACGAGAGGTGCACGTGCATGCCCGAGCCCTGAACGCCTTCGAGCGGCTTGGGCATGAACGTGGCGTGCACCCCGTGATGCGATGCGACCTCGCGTACCGCGAGTCGGAAGGTCATCATGCTGTCGGCCATCGTGAGGGCGTCGGTATGACGCAGGTCGATCTCCTGCTGGCCGGGAGCATCCTCATGAAAGCTGTACTCGACGGGGATACCCAGTGCTTCGAGCGTGCGAATGGTCTGCTTGCGCAGCTCGCCGGTGACGTCGTTGGTGGTCAGGTCGAAGTATCCGCCCTGATCGATCGGGACGGGAAGCTGGCCGGGCACGAGCGGCTCGAAGTAGAAGAACTCCACGTCGGGAGCCACGTAGAAGGTCAGCCCTTCGTCGTGCGCTGCTTGGACGTGTCGGCGGAGTACCTGACGGGGATCACCTTCGAACGGAGTGCCGTCGAGATGGTGGATGTCGCAGAAGATGCGCGCCTCGGGGACCTTGGGGTCGCCCCACGGCAGCAGTTCGAACGTGTCGGGATCAGGCATGGCCAACACGTCGGCCTCCTGCACGCGCGAGAACCCGTCGATCGACGACCCGTCGAAGGTCATGCCGTCTTCGAGAGCATTCTCGAGTTCGGCCGGTGAGATCGCCAGGCTCTTGAGATTGCCGAGCACGTCGGTGAACCACAGCCGCACGAGTCGGACGCCACGTTCCTCCACACTGCGAAGGACGTAGTCACGCTGTTGGTCCAGCATTTCGGTCATTCTCCAAGTCTCTCGCGGTGCGGTCAGGAATGCGACAGGGCGGGAGCCGAAGCCCCCGCCCTGTTCACGGTTCGTGGGTGTTGGTCGCCGTCAGGGGAAGGCGGTCAACGGTTCACTTCATGGCGCCGCAGATGGTCTCCACCATCAGGCGGGCAACGATGTACGGGTCGATGTTGGCGTTCGGGCGACGGTCTTCGAGGTAGCCCTTCTTGTCGATGGCGACCTGCCACGGGATGCGGATCGATGCGCCGCGGTCGGACACGCCATAGCTGAACTGGTCGTGGCGCTGGGTTTCGTGGGCGCCGGTCAGGCGGTCCTCGATGCCCGTTCCGTAGTTGGTGATGTGCAGCTCGGCCTTCGTGCCGAGCGCCTTGCAGCCGGCTTCGATGTACTTGTAGCCACCGTCGGCACGCATCTCCTTGGTGGAGAAGTTGGTGTGGGCTCCAGCGCCGTTCCAGTCACCCTTGGCCGGCTTGGCGTCGAGGGTGGCGGCGATGCCGTAGTCCTCGCCGATCCGGTACAGCAGCCAGCGGGCCACCCACAGCTGGTCGGCCACTTCGAGCAGGCCGACCGGGCCGACCTGGAATTCCCACTGGCCGGGCATGACCTCGGCGTTGATGCCCGAAATCGAGAGCCCGGCCGCGAGGCACGCTTCGAGGTGGTCTTCCACCAGCGGCCGTCCGTGGATCTCATCCTCACCGACACCGCAGTAGTAACCACCCTGCGGCTCGGGGTAGCCGGCGGGCGGGAAGCCGTACGGGCGGCCGTTCTTCATGAGCGTGAATTCCTGCTCGATGCCGAACATGGGCTCGTGCTTGGCGTACTTCTTCGCGGTCTTGGCGGCGAGGTGGCGAGTGTTGGTCGGGTGCGGCTTGCCGTCGACCAGCATCACCTCGCACATGACGAGCACGTCGTCGCCACCGCGGATGGGGTCCGGATAGCTGGCGACGGGCTTGAGCACGCAGTCGCTCTTGTCACCGGTCGCCTGGTTCGTGCTCGATCCGTCGAAACCCCAGATCGGCAGCTCGGCACCGTCTTCGATGATCTTCGTCTTGGAACGAAGTTTCGATGTCGGCAGCGTGCCGTCGACCCAGATGTATTCGGCCTTGTAAACCACAGTTGTCCTCAATTCGTCCACGTGAGTAGGGGTACAGGCGATCAACCTAGGTTGTCGCCCAATGGCAGGCGGCATCGTCGCAGCGCCGGGTTGCCGAGTCGTTGCCTCATTGTGAACGGCGTGTGAACTGGTCCCCGTCGACAGCCGACGTCGGCAACTGACACACTGGCGCCGAGCGAGAGGGGACGGCATGCAGACAACGACATTGGTCGAGGGGCGATGGTTCTGTGAAGGGCCACGCTGGCACGACGAGCGGTTCTGGTTCAGCGACTTCTACGCCCACGAGATCTGCAGTGTCGGACTCGATGGCGATCTGCGCACCGAGGTCGCGCTCGATGGCGACGAGCGACCATCGGGGCTCGGTTGGCTGCCCGACGGCCGCTTGTTGTTCGTGGCGATGATCGCCCGCAGGGTGATGCGTCGCGAGCACGACGGCAGCATCGCCGTGCACGCCGACCTGAGTGACGTGGCGACCTTCCACTGCAACGACATGCTCGTCGACGAAGCGGGTCGCGCCTACGTCGGCAACTTCGGCTTCGATCTCGACGCGGCCATGGCCACGATGGGTCCCGAAGGGCTCCTCGGAGCGATCGCCGTCGACCGGTCGCCGTACACCGCTGTGCTGAGCCGGGTGGACCCCGACGGGTCGGTGACGGTGGTGGCCGACGACCTGGCGTTCCCGAACGGTGTCGTGACGGTGGATGGCGGGTCGACCCTGGTCGTCGCCCAGACGCTCGGCCTGGAGCTGACCGCGTTCGACAAGGCTGCCGACGGCACGCTGTCCAACCGGCGGATCTGGGCGTCGCTGATCGGTGACGACGGAACGCTGGTCGCCCCCGACGGCATCGCCGCCGATGCGAGCGGCGGGATCTGGGTCGCCAATCCCCTCGGACCGGAGGTCGTGCGCGTCGAGGAGGGCGGAGCGATCACGCACCGCGTCACGACGTCGACACTCGCCTTTGCCTGTGCTGTCGGCGGTCCCGACGGCCGCCATCTCCTCGCCTGCACGGCGCCGTCGAGTGACGCGGAGATGGCCGGCGCGGCGGCGCTCGGCAAGCTGGAGATCGTCGAACTCTGAGAGATCCACGCGCTGATCGAGGGCGCGTCTCGGAGGTTCATACTCCGATCAACGTTTGCGAGCGCACGGTGCAACATCGGTCACACCAGGACCTTCTGCTCTACGTGATGGATACCCCTA
>DASQFE010000680.1:0-4644 GCA_035633295.1 Ilumatobacteraceae bacterium
CTTGTGACGAAATGGGAACGCGACCTTCGACGATTCGTCGGCGTCACCGCGAAAATTCTGTATGAGTCCCGCGAGGTGGTGGGTTTTGGGTAGGTCCACCTTTGGGTGAGCCATCGGCGTGATTCTTGGTGTGTTCCAGCAAGAACCCACCAAAGGAGAACACACCGATGGCTCTCGATGAGTCTGCCCTACCCGAACTTCTCGACGCGTTACGCGCCGGTGATGGAATCGATCTGATCCGCGACGCGGTGCGGCTCGTGATGCAAGAGCTGATCGAGCTCGAGGCCACCGACCGCATCGGCGCCGCCCGATATGAACGCTCCGACACTCGAATGAATGAACGCAACGGTCACCGTCCACGCTTGTTGGCGACTCAGGCCGGCGATATCGAGTTGAAGATCCCCAAGCTGTCTCATGGCAGCTTCTTCCCGTCGCTGCTGTCACCGCGGCGTCGTATCGATCAGGCGTTGCACGCGGTGATCATGCAGGCCTACGTCGAGGGGGTCTCGACGCGTTCGGTCGACGATCTCGTGCAAGCGCTCGGGATCGACTCGGGGATCTCCAAATCGCAGGTGTCACGGATCTGCGCCAAGTTGGATGTCGAAGTCGATGCGTTCCGCAACCGGTCACTGGCTCATATCGAGTTCCCGTACATCTACTTGGACGCCACCTACGTCAAAGCCCGCGACACCGACTTGCACCAGGTCGTGTCGAAAGCTGTGGTCATTGCGACGGGGATCACCGCGGGCGGCGACCGTGAGGTCCTTGGAATGGCCGTTGGTGACAGCGAAGCCGAAACGTTCTGGACCGAGTTCCTGCGCTCGCTGCGTCGCCGCGGCCTCGGCGGTGTCCGCCTCGTCATCTCGGACTCGCATGAAGGCTTGAAAGCCGCTGCACGCAAGACGTTGCAGGGAGCGAGCTGGCAGCGATGCCGGGTGCATTTCGCCCGCAACGTGCTCGCCCGGGTCCCCAAAGGCCATCAAGACGTCGTCGCTGCGGCGTTACGCACCGTGTTCGTGCACCCCAACCCGACGGAGATCTCCGCCGCGTGGGACCGCACCGCGGACATGTTCGCCGCCCAGTTCCCGAAAGTCACCGACCTGATGAACAACGCCAAGGGCGACGTGCTCGCGTTCAGTGCGTTCCCACCCGATCATTGGCGCAAAATCTGGTCGAACAACCCGCTCGAGCGGTTGAACAAAGAGATCAAACGACGCACCAACGTCGTGCAGATCTTCCCGAACGACGCCGCCATCGTCCGACTCGTCGGCGCCGTGCTGGCCGAGCAACACGACGACTGGGCCACCCACCGCCACTACCTGTCCGAGTCTTCAATGGCAAAGCTCTACCGACCGCGCGATACTGACCCCGCGCCCGGCGACGGCATCCTCGCCATCACCTGACGCCACCAGGAATCACAACAACGATTCCCACCACTCCACGGGGCACGACCGGGACCTTCGATCGGATCAAGCGTGCGCAAGGCCGAGCCGATTTCCGATCTGCGCTCCCTTCGTGCCGTCTGGCCGGTGCCACGGCGACGTGAATATCGGGTGCTCGGCTTGGGCCGCGATGCGGCGCGGGCCATGCGCGATCGCCGGTGACTATCCGGAGCGATATCGAGCGGTCTCCCGGCAACGGCCGGCGCTTGCGTCGAGCGCCAATACTGGACATTCTGCGCTGGTGGGAACTTCCGATCGAATGCCATCGTCTAAGCGACGTATGCAGGGTTTCTGGAAGCTTGGACTCGCCTCGTTGCTCGTGGTGGGCGCCGCCTGTGGAGAGTCCGCCGATGACGCAACGACCGAGGCCGTCTCAGCCGAAGCCGCCTGTGCGTTCGCGTTCAACGAAGGGACACTCGCGGAGCGAAGCTGGGCCTTCGACGGCACGCTCACTGCGTTGTCGACCGGCACCGACAGCCAACTTGGCGGCGTTGCGACTGCGACCTTCACGGTGAACCGCTGGTACAAGGGCGGTAGTGGCGACGAGGTCACGGTCCAGTACGAACAAGGTCCGATCTCGGAGTACGCGCCGACGGCAGACACCGGCGCCCGACTGCTCGTCACTGGCGAGCCACGCTGGGGAGGCGAGCCGCTCGAGGATGCCGTCGCGTGGGGTTGCGGGTTCACCCAACGATGGACGCCGTCAGCAGCCGAACAATGGTCAATCGCGTTCGGAGCGTGATGCGAGACGAACTGCCGCTCGGCACTAGCGATCGGTTCCACTTCAGTCAGTCTGCGTGGATGCGGACCGCTGGATCGATCGGGCTTCTCGCAACCCTGGTCCTTGCCAGTGCGTCATGCGGTGGTTCGTCAGGTGCCGAGTCGGAACGGTCGTGCCCGGCACCCACCGACAGGGCGCCACGGAGAGGTGAGTGCACCCTTGTCGACTGGGACGCGACCTCGGCGACGGGCAACGTCGTCGCACTGGAGTACTACGTGAATGAACCGGGTTGCTCGCTCGCGCTCAACAGAATCGAAGTAGACGAGACTTCGGCGGAAGTCACCCTGCGTGTGATCGTTGGCTTCACCGACGACGAGGGCGCATCGTGCCCAACGGCCTTGGCATCGCGCATGACGACGGTGACGCTCGACGCGCCTCTCGGTGCTCGCCGCTTGCTGGGGTGCCGACCTGCGGGCTCGTTTGTTCCCGCTGGTGGGTACAACGAACCGGCAGCACGAGACGCTGTAGTCGACTGCACACCGGGCGACTGACCCGCCCCGAACTGCCATCCGCGCTCCGCTCCGTAGCGTTGCGTCGGGCCGACACGACGACGTGATTATCGGGTGCTCGGCTTGGGCCGCACTCGGTCACCATCGAGGTCGCCGCCACAGCGATTATGCGTGCCGCTATCGGGCGGCGTCGCGGCTGACGTCGACACTTGCGTCGGCCGCCCATGCCAGGCATTCGGCGCTACGTGCTGCGCCAGAAGAACTCAAGCTGAATGTTGTCTGGGTCACGAAACGTGAGCATCTCGTTGAGTGTGTGCAACGGCTGCTTGATCCCGGAGTGCGGGATGCCGAGTTGATCGAGCCGATCGACCCACTGCACCAACTCCTCGCGATCAGCGACGAGAAACTCAAGATGATCGAGACCGTTGCGAATCTCACTGAACGGTTCACCGTCGTTCGATGCGTGGCCGACGAGGCAGAGGATGAGGCCGCTCAGCGGCTCAACGAGGGACACGTACGTCAAGTGCCCGTCTGGTCCGTCGAATTCGTACCGCGTGCGCATACCGAGCAGGTCGGAGTACCACGCTGCGCTACGACGCGGATCCGAAACAGTGAGATTGACTTCGATCTGACCGGTGATCGATGGCATCTCGCGAGCCTTCCACGTATCGGGGTCCGGCCCGCCCCGAACTACCGCGATCTTTGCCCGGCAGGGCCGACCGCTCGGGCTCGGCATTCTGCGTTATCGACGCAGCAGTCCGTGCAGCCTCACGGCCGCGATCTGAGTATGGCGACCTCAGGCATCTCCTCAGGTGGGCCGAGGCCGTGCTCGGCGAGCCAGCGGACGGCCAACAGGCTTCGCAACGACCACCAAGCGCGGATGACGTCCAGGTCGACGTCGCAGCCGTAGCCAGCTACGACATCGCCAAGGTGCTCCTCATGTCCAAGAGTGAGGATGGCAAGGTCGAAGAGCGCGTCGCCCTGGCATGCGTCGGACCAGTCGATGATGCCAGTGACCTCGTCATCGTGGACGAAGACGTGGGCGATCTGAAGGTCGCCGTGGGTGAAGACCGGGGTCCACGATCGGAGCGCGGCCTCAGCAAGGCAGCGATTGCGTGAGACCACGTCGGTGGGAAGGACGTCGTTGGTGACGAGCCAGTCACATTCGCTGTCGAGGCGCGATGCGAACTCGTCGAGGCTCCAACCGGGCCACGGTGGCAGCGGCGCGTCGTGCAAGGTCCGCACGGCGGCACCGGTCGCGGCCCACGCCGCTGACGAGGCGGTCGACGGCTCGCCGAGACGCCCGAGCGCCATCCCTTGGAGGGCGGCGAGCGCGAGCACGGGTGGCTTCCGCCACAGGATCTCCGGAGTCGGCACGGGCACCATCGCCATCGCCGCGACTTCGACGTCGGTGCGCGTCTGATCGCTGTCGATCTTCAAAAACACGTCGCCGACGCGCAGCGTCGCACGTTCTTGATGGGCGACGACCACCTCGATCTTCTCCATGTCGTCCATCATCGCAGGATGAACCACAGCGTCGTTGGGTGTATTGAGTGCGACACGCCGGCGTGAACGGCGGTAAACCGCGAGCCTTCCGTCAAGGTCCTCGACCGAGCAGAGCTGCCGCTCGGCGCTGCCTCTCGACCGATGGATCATCGGCCCGGCCGCGTGATTTCCGAGCACTCGGCTTGGGCCGCGATGCGGCGCCCCGCGCCTCTCGATGGTCGTGATTACCCGGAGCGTTATCGGGTGCCCTCCAACGGCACGTCGGCAGTGCGTGCACGGCTGTTGGTGCGCCTCGTATCCGGGGCGAAACTCGGGCACGACGCCACAACCGCAGTGTGCGAGCATCGGGGCGAGCGCAGGAGGGAATTGACATGGTGGATCCCGGTGTCCCGGCCGAGTCGAGTAATTCTGCTGGCGATCGTGAAGGGCTGGCCGAACTGGTCGACGGGATCTCCGTCGAAGAGGG
>DASQFE010000681.1:0-3526 GCA_035633295.1 Ilumatobacteraceae bacterium
ATACCTCTCAACCTGTGTCGAATTGATGGTCCGGGAGGATGCGTACGACGATCAACCTTGACGACGACACGGCAGCGTCACCGCGGTTCGGCGAACTGAACTGGATCAACCCGGTCGCTCGATGAGCTGACACCCGAAGTACGTTCGGGCGATGGCAGAACTCACTCGCAGTCACGTCATCGATGCGTGCAGGTACTTCGACTCGTGGTTGGCCTTTCGATGTCGAGCCGATCGGGTACCGGGCGTGCAGGCGGCCGTGTTTCACGACGACGAGGTCGTTTCGTCGACTGCGCACGGCGTGTCGAACACGGCCACAGCAGCGCCTCTGACGGATGGTCACCTGTTCCGCATCGCCTCACACTCCAAGACGTTCACGGCCACGGCGATCATGCAGCTGGTGGAACAGGGCAGGGTGCGACTCGACGACACCGTCGGTCAGTGGATCCCTGAACTTGCGGAATCGTCGATCGCAGCGGTGACGATCCGCGAGTTGCTGTCGCACGCCGGGGGTGTCGTCCGCGACGGATGGGACGGTGACTTCTGGCAGCTCTGGCGGACGTTCCCCGATCGCACCGAGCTTCTCCGGGTGGCCGACGATGACGCCGCCGTGCTCCCACGCAATGAACGGTTCAAGTACTCCAACGTCGCCTATTCGTTGGTCGGTCTGGTGATCGAAGCAGCGACAGGTCAGTCGTACGGCGCCTACGTCACCGAGCACATCGTCGACCGGCTCGGCTTGGTCGACACCGGACCTGAGTTCGACCCGGACCGTTCGGGCGACTACGCGGGCGGACACAGTGCGTTGAGCTACTCCGACGAACGGATCCCGATCGATCACGTCGACACCGGAGCCATGGCAGCCGCGACTGGTTTCTTCTCGACGGCGTCAGAACTCGTTCGGTACATGTCTGCGCACTTCGAACACGACGAACGATTGCTCGGCGACGAGGCGAAGCGCCAGATGCAACGAACCGAGTGGGAGGTCGACGGGACCGACACCGCCTATGGCCTGGGGTTTGGAATCGCAACGATCGGCGGCCGTCGGGTGCTCGGCCACGGTGGTGGCTATCCCGGCCACATCACGCGCACGTTCTTCGATCCGGTCGATCGGCTCGCGGTGTCGGTGTTCACCAATGCGATCGACGGCCCTGCCCTTGCCTGGGCAACCGCTGCGATCCGGCTCGTCGATCTGGCGGCGACGGACACGGGCGGGGAGCGGCTTGCCGCCACGGAGCTGGCCCCGTACTGCGGAAGGTTCGCGTCGCTGTGGGGTGTGTACGACGTCGTCGATCTCGGTGGACGTCTCTATCAGCTCGATCCGTCGCTGGTCGATCCGCTGGCGATCCCGACCCGGCTCGACGTAATCGACGACCGCACGTTGCGCATCGCCTCGACACCCGGCTACGGGTCACGTGGGCAACGCCTCACCTACGAGTTCGGTGACGCCGGCGCGATCGTGACGGTTCGCAGCAGCTTCACCGCGTTTCCCATCGACGTGTTCAGCGCGGCGATGCGCAGCCATCGGCAGATCTCCGTCGGCGGCGTCCGCCCCTGACGTCGGATACTCTGAGAGCCCGTCGGGAGCCGTCCGGACATCACACCAAAGGAGCCGCCGTGACCATGTCGAACCCGGCGTCGAGCGCCAAAGACACCATCCATGCCACGGTGTCGGGGCCGATCGTGATGATCGGATTCGGATCGATCGGACGCGGCAGCCTGCCGCTCATCGACCGTCACCTCGACTTCGACCGGACTCGTGCGGTCGTCGTCGAACCCGACGACCGCGACCGGGGAATCGTCGAGGAATACGGCCTCGAGTTCATCCGATCAGCAGTAACCGTCGAGAACTATCGCGAGCTGCTCACGCCGCTGTTGACCGAGGGCGAGGGGCAGGGCTTCTGCGTGAACCTGTCGGTCGACACATCATCGCTCGACATCATGCGGCTGTGCCGCGAGCTCGGAGTGCTCTACATCGACACCGTGGTCGAGCCGTGGCCCGGCTTCTACTACGACAAGGAAACCGACAACGCGACCCGCACGAACCAGGCGTTGCGTTCCACCGTGACCGATGAGCGGCGTGCGTCGCCGGGTGGCACCACTGCGGTCTCGTGCTGCGGCGCAAACCCCGGGATGGTGTCGTGGTTCGTGAAAGAGGCGCTCGTCACGCTCGCCTCCGATCTCGAACTCGACGTCGCCGAGCCGGCGGTCGGCGACAGCGCCGGATGGGCCGAGTACATGCGCGCGGTCGGCGTGCGCGGCATCCATATCGCCGAGCGCGACACCCAGCGGACGCGCCTGCCCAAGCCGATCGACACCTTCTGGAACACGTGGTCGGTCGACGGCTTCATCTCCGAAGGCCTGCAGCCCGCCGAGCTCGGCTGGGGTACCCACGAGAACTGGATGCCCGACAATGCGCGCACCTTCGACGACCCGTCGGCGCCGGGCATCTTCCTCGAGCAGCCGGGCGCCGAGACGCGGGTGCGTACCTGGTGCCCGTCGCACGGCGAGCAGTACGGGTTCCTCGTGACGCACAACGAGGCGCTGTCGATCCCCGACTTCTTCACGGTCCGCGCCGCGGACGGCTCGGCTGAGTTCCGCCCGACGTGTCACTACGCCTACCACCCGTGCAACGACGCGGTGCTCTCGTTCCACGAGCTGTTCGGTGCGGCCGGTCGCTGGCCGTCCGCGCAGCACGTGCTCGACGAGGACGAGATCGTCGATGGCCGTGACGAGCTGGGGATGTTGCTCTACGGCCACGCTCGCAATGCGTTCTGGTTCGGGTCGCAGCTCACGATCGAAGAGGCTCGGGCGTTGGCTCCGCATCAGAACGCCACCGGCTTGCAGGTCACCTCAGCGGTGCTCGCGGGGATGGTGTGGGCCCTCGAGAACCCTGACGCCGGGATCGTCGAAACCGACGACATGGACCATCGCCGCTGCCTCGAGATCCAACGTCCGTACCTCGGCACCGTCGCCGGCTACTACACCGACTGGACACCGCTCACGAATCGGCCCGGTCTGTTCGACGAGGACATCGACCCCGACGATCCCTGGCAGTTCCGCAACGTCCTGGTCCACTGACGTACACGATGTGTCTGACACATCGTGTACGTCAGTCGTCGAGGGGGCCGACGTGGTCCGCGGCGATCCCTCGGGCAGTCGTGAGGCTGCGGGGGTGACCGGTCACTGCTTCGAGGAAGTCGTCGCGATCGATCACCAACAATTCGGCGTCGGTCACAGCGGTGACGGTTGACGCTCGCGGGACATCGCGCAGCAACGCGATCTCGCCGAATGACTGACCCGACACGAGGTGGTTGACCGTCTGACCGTCCTTCGTCACAGTGAACTCGCCGCTGACGATCACGAAGTAGTGGTCGCCCTCGTCGCCCTGCACGACGACTGCGGTACCGGCCATCGCTCGTTGGTGTTCGACGGTGCGACCCAGCCGTTCCATCGTCGGGGCGGGCAGCGCAGCGAACACCGGATCGGCCACGAGACGTTCGATGATTGCGGTGTCGACTACGGGAGG
>DASQFE010000682.1:0-3933 GCA_035633295.1 Ilumatobacteraceae bacterium
TCGCACGTCGCGGATCTGTACCGCTCCCGCCGGCGTGCAGCGGCTGGTACTCGGTCGCGCCGGGGAGACAGAAGTCGCCGCTGGCTGCCAGCACGATGTAGTCGGACGAACCGAAGATCGCCGACAGGATCGGTGTCACCGGGGTCGAGGATCTCCAAGCCCCTGATGCCGTTGTTCGCTACGAGATGGTCGCGCAGATCCATGCCCGAGAGTGTCGAACGATCTTTCGCATCGGTTCGCGAGTCCTCTATGCTGTGGTTCTCCTCGGGCCAGCGTTGTCTCGAGCGAATCCCATCGCACCGTCGCGATACCGAGCTGCCGCAGCGTTGCGGTACGACTCACGATTCGTTCAACTTCGACCTCTCGTGGATGTGATGATGCAGCAGCCCCCTGGCCCCATCGGCCTGTACGACCCCCGGAACGAACACGACTCGTGCGGTGTGTCCTTTGTTGCCAACCTGAAGGGGATTCGTTCGAACGAGCTGGTGCTCACGGGTCTCAAGGCGCTCACCAATATGGAGCATCGCGGTGCCACTGGCGCCGAGCCCGACACCGGTGACGGCGCGGGCATCTTGATGCAGATCCCCGATCGGTTCTTCCGTGAGGTCGTCGACTTCGACCTTCCCGCTCCCGGGGCCTATGCCACCGGGATCGGCTTCCTCCCCGCTGATCCCGTGGTGTGCGAGAAGGCAATGGCGGCGATCGACGCCACGGTGGCCGACGTCGGGCTGCGCACGCTGGGATGGCGCGATGTACCCATCGAACCGGACTGCCTGGGAGCGACGTCCAGGGCGGCCATGCCGTCGTTCAAGCAGCTCTTCGTGGCCGACCCGGCCGGAGCCACGGGCCTCGAGCTCGACCGCAAGGCGTTCATTGCCAGAAAGACCTCGCGACGTGCCCTCGACGGGGAAATCGACACCTATTTCTCGTCGCTGTCGTCGCGCACCATCGTCTACAAGGGGATGTTCACCACGCCACAGCTGAGCGCGTTCTACCCCGACCTGCTCGACCCTCGTGTCGAATCAGCACTGCTGATCGTCCACTCGCGGTTCTCGACCAACACGTTCCCGTCGTGGGCGCTGGCCCACCCCTATCGATTCGTCGCCCACAACGGCGAGATCAACACGGTTCAGGGCAACCAGAACTGGATGCGCGCCCGCGAGGCGATGTTGCGCGCCGATCTCCTGCCGGGGATCGAGCGAACGTACCCGATCTGCACCCCGGGTGCCTCCGACACGGCCCGCTTCGACGAAGTGCTCGAAGTGCTGTGCCTCGGTGGCTACCCGATCCACCATGCCATGCTCATGATGATCCCGGAGGCCTGGGAGAACCACGAGACCATGCCGCAGGCCCAGCGCGACTTCTACCGCTTCCATGCCACGATGATGGAACCGTGGGACGGCCCGGCGAGCGTCGCCTTCACCGACGGCGACGTGATCGGGGCGGTACTCGATCGCAACGGACTGCGTCCGAGTCGCTACTGGGTCACCGACGACGACGTCGTCGTGATGGCTTCGGAGGTCGGTGTGATCGACATCGACCCGTCACGTGTGGTCGCCAAGGGTCGCCTCCAGCCGGGCAAGATGTTCCTGATCGACACCCGCCAGGGACGCATCATCGCCGACGACGAGATCAAGTCCGAGCTGGCATCGCTGCACCCCTACGGTGAGTGGCTCGAAGCGGGCATGGTCGAACTCGCCGACCTTCCAGATCGTGAGCATGTCGTGTTCAGCCACGACAGCGTGCTTCGTCGCCAGCAGATGTTCGGTTACACGCACGAGGAGCTCAAGATCCTGATCACGCCGATGGCTGCTACCGGTGGCGAGGCCCTCGGCTCGATGGGCACCGACACCCCGCTCGCCGTCCTGTCCGAGCGCCCCCGCCTGCTCTTCGATTACTTCAAGCAACTGTTTGCGCAGGTCACCAACCCGCCCCTCGATGCGATCCGTGAAGAGGTCGTGACCGCCGTGTCATCGTCGGTCGGTCCCGAAGCAAACCTCCTGGCACCCGGGCCCGAGAGTTGTCGCCAGCTCTCACTCCCGTTCCCGATCATCGACAACGACGAGCTCGCCAAGATCATCCACATCAATGACGAGGGCGGCCATCCAGGCCTGCAGGCCAAGGTGATCTCGGGCCTGTACCGCGTGGCCGATGGCGGTGACGGCCTACGCACCGGCCTCGACACGGTGTGTCGCCAGGCTTCGGAGGCCATCGAGAACGGTGCTCGCATCATCGTGCTGTCGGACCGCAATGCCGACAGTGTCGACGCTCCGATCCCCTCGCTGCTGCTCACGGCGGCGGTCCACCACCATCTTGTACGCACCAAGCAGC
Source organism: Ilumatobacteraceae bacterium (assembly GCA_035633295.1). GTDB lineage: Bacteria > Actinomycetota > Acidimicrobiia > Acidimicrobiales > Ilumatobacteraceae > Sva-07. Next base: position 2,332 of record DASQFE010000682.1, read on the forward strand.
GCACGATGGCCGGCCTGGTCGTCGAGTCGGGTGACGCCCGCGAGGTGCATCACATGGCGCTGCTCATCGGCTACGGCGCCGGGGCGATCAACCCGTATCTCGCGTTCGAGTCGATCGAGGACCTGATTGCGCACGACATGCACGGCCTTGGCGCGATGGACCCGCACAAGGCGGTCAAGAACTACATCAAGGCTTGCGGCAAGGGCGTACTCAAGGTGATGTCGAAAATGGGGGTGTCGACGGTTGCGTCCTACACCGGGGCCCAGATCTTCGAGGCCATCGGGTTGGGCCACACCATCGTCGATGCGTACTTCACCGGGACCATCTCGCAGCTCGGCGGCGTCGGCCTCGACGAGATCGCGGCGGAGGTCGGCGCTCGTCACGCAATGGCCAACCCGTCGCGGCCCGAAGAGCGCGCCCACCGAAAGCTCGATCTCGGCGGCGAGTACCAGTGGCGGCGTGAGGGCGAACTCCACCTCTTCAACCCCGAGACGGTGTTCAAGCTGCAGCACGCCACGCGGGCCAAGCGATACGACATCTTCAAGGAGTACACCGCCAAGGTCGACGACCAGTCGGAGAAGCTGATGACACTGCGCGGCCTGTTCGAGTTCGCCGGTGACCGCGAGTCGATCCCGATCGACGAGGTCGAGCCGATTGGCGAGATCATCAAGCGCTTCTCGACCGGAGCGATGAGCTACGGATCGATCTCGGCCGAGGCCCACGAAACCCTCGCCATCGCCATGAATCGCCTCGGTGCCAAGTCGAACACCGGCGAGGGTGGCGAGGACGTCGACCGCCTGTACGACCGCGAGCGACGATCATCGATCAAGCAGGTTGCCTCTGGACGCTTCGGCGTGACCTCGGAGTATCTGACGAACGCCGACGACATCCAGATCAAGATGGCTCAGGGGGCCAAGCCGGGCGAAGGCGGCCAGCTCCCCGGCCACAAGGTGTATCCGTGGATCGCAGCGACGCGGCATTCGACGCCCGGGGTGGGCCTGATCAGTCCGCCACCGCATCACGACATCTATTCGATCGAGGATCTCAAGCAGCTGATCCACGACTTGAAGAACGCCAACCCTGCGGCCCGCGTCCACGTCAAGCTCGTTGCGGAGACCGGAGTGGGAACTGTTGCCGCCGGCGTGTCGAAGGCGAAGGCCGATGTGGTGCTGATCTCCGGCCACGACGGCGGAACGGGAGCCAGCCCACTGACGTCACTCAAGCACGCCGGCGGCCCCTGGGAGCTCGGCCTCGCCGAGACCCAACAGACGCTGCTCCTCAACGGGCTGCGGGACCGCATCGTCGTGCAGACCGACGGCCAGATGAAAACCGGACGCGACGTCGTGATCGCGGCGTTGCTGGGCGCAGAGGAATACGGCTTCGCCACGGCGCCGCTCGTCGTCTCGGGCTGCATCATGATGCGGGTCTGTCATCTCGACACATGCCCGGTGGGGGTCGCTACCCAGAACCCCGAGTTGCGGGCGCGGTTCAGCGGTGAACCCGAATTCGTCGAGACGTTCTTCGAGTACATCGCCACGGAAGTCCGCGAGCTGATGGCTGAACTCGGGATGCGCACGATGGCCGAGATGATCGGCCACGTCG
>DASQFE010000683.1:0-8938 GCA_035633295.1 Ilumatobacteraceae bacterium
GACATCAACGTGCAGTCGATTGCCGGGGCCATCTCGACGGCAACACACGGCACCGGAGTCGGGTTCGGCAATCTGGCGACCACGATCGTAGGGCTCGAGATCGTCACCGGTGACGGGACGATCATGCGCGCCGACGAGGAGCATGAGCCCGAGCTGCTTCGGGTTGCCCGAGTGGGTCTCGGCGCGCTCGGCATCCTCACCGAAGTGACGCTGCGGTGTGTCCCCGCGTTCAACCTGCGTGCGGTCGAGACCATCGAGCCGCTCACCGACGTGCTGGCCGACTTCGGCAACGTGATGCGCTCGACCGACCACGTGGAGTTCTACATGATGCCCGGAGCGCGCCGTTGTCAGGTGAAGCGCAACACCCGAACCACCGAGCCGGCCCAGCCCCAGTCGACGGTCGGCTACGTGCGCGACAAGTGGATCGGTGAGAACCTCGCATTCGGCACCGTGTGCCGGGTGGGTCGCCGCTTTCCGGCGATGGCTCCCAAGGTCGCCAAACTGATCATGTCGGCGGCGTCGGAACGTGACATCGTCGACCGCAGCGACAAGGTGTTCTGCAGCCCACGCCACGTCCATTTCGTCGAGATGGAGTACGGCATCCCGTTCGATGCGGTGCCCGATGCGCTCGGCCGGATTGTCGAACTCACGTCGCGCCTGCCGTTCCCGCCGATGTTTCCGATCGAGGTGCGCTCATCGCAGGCCGACGACATCCCATTGTCGACCGCCAACGGTCGCGACTCGGGGTGGATCGCGGTGCACCAGTACATCGGCACTCCGTACGAGGCCTACTTTCACGGCGTCGAGCAGATCATGAACGACTACTCCGGGCGCCCACACTGGGGCAAGATGCATTTCCAGAGCCGTCACACGTTGGCCCATCTCTACCCCGAGTGGGACACGTTCATTTCATGGCGCAACAAGCTCGACCCCGCAGGCACATTCCGCAACGCTTACCTCGACCGAGTCCTCGGCGAACCCTGACGTCTCACGAGAAGTCGGTCACAAAAGGGGTCTGACCCCTGTTGTTAGTTCTTGCGGGCCGAAGTCGGTGAAGTTCCGGCTCATCCAGATCGAGTCGTCCGCCGCAAATCCGTGTTGCTCGTAGAACCGTCGCGCTCGTTCGTTGTGCGACTCGGTCTCGAGGAAGATTCGAGCGAGACCGCGCTGTTCGGCGTCGGTGACGAGGTGGTCGATGAGCGCAGCGCCGTGCCCCTCGCCACGCTCACTGACGAAGATCTCATCGAGAACAGCCTCGAGTCCGCCTGCTTCGATCGACCAGCCCCAGGTGAGCACGGCATAAGACTCGGGTCGGTCGGTCACCCAGACGACGCCGCGTGTGTCATCGGCGAGCAGCGGGGTGAACGCCGTTCGCACTCGATGTTCGTCGAAGGGATGATGGTCGAGTTGGCAGAACGTCCGGTTCATCGCCACGAGTCGGTCGAGGTCGGTGGGGCCTGCACGTCGGACGGGGTCGCTACGGGTCACGTTCAGCTCGCGGTGCGGTCGGAGATCTGCCGGGCGATCACTCCGTAACGGGCGAAACGCTCAGGCGTGTCGAAGGCCGGGTTGTAGAAGACGAGTCGGTCGATCGTGTTCGCGTACTTGGCGATCAGGGCGGCGGCGAGATCGTCCCAACCAGCTTCGGTGCAGAAAACGGCGAGGTGGTCGTCGGTGATCTCGGCGGCCATTCCCTTCATGTCGCCGGCCTTCTGCTTCGAGCGGATTCGCTCGGTGGTGCCCTCGAAGCCGGCCTCGTCCCAGATGAACGCATAGTTCGGCGTCGACCCGTAGAACGACAGCGTGAGACGAGCGGCGTCTCGGCTCGCGGCGATCTCGGAGTCGGTGTCGCCAACGATCGTGGTGACGGGCACGATGATGCTGACATCGTTCGCAGAGCGGCCCGCACTCGCGGTGCCGGCGGCCACGTTGGCCACGACGTGTCGGGCAATGTAGCCGGGCTCGCCGATCGGATGGACGTGCACGCCGTCGGCGACCTCGCCGGCCATCCGCAGCATCCACGGATTCACCGCGGCGATGTCGACGGGGGGATCGGCCACATCGATCGGGCCGGGGCTCCACTGACGGTTGAGGAAGTCGAGATCGTAGAACTCGCCGTGATGATCGAGCGGTTCGCCGCGGAAGCCGGCGAAGCAGGCCTTGACCGAGCGGACGTAGTCGCGCAGGCGAGGGCCCGGGTGATCGAACTCGACGCCGTAGCGACGAACGACATGAGTGCGTACCTGGGTGCCGAGGCCGAGCCGGAAGCGTCCACCCGTGAGTTCCTGGAGTTCCCACGCGACCTGCGCGGTGATCATCGGGCTGCGCGGGAACGCCACCGCAACACCGGTCGACATCTCGAGGCCAGGTGCGGCGAGCGCCGATGCCGTGACTGCCGGGTAGGCCGTGCGGCCGCCCTCGGTGAAGAGCATGCCGTCGAAGCCGGCCTGCTGGGCCCGCTCGGCGATTGGGCCCATCTCGCGCAGTGGTCGTGGCAGGGTCATCACGTCGACTCGCACGCCTCGACCGTAATCTCGCCGCTGATGCATTCACTGCTCGAAGCGCTGCTTGCGGCTGCCGACGGACGGTTTCCGGAGGTCGACGGTCGGGTCGACGTGGTCGTCCCACTGGATGGCGACCACCACGCAGTCGTCGAGTTCACCGGTCACGCGTTCGTTCTCACCGACCACGCGGCAGGTGATGTGTTGTCGCGTCGAGTGGATGGATTCGGAGGTGCATCACAACCCGATGTCCTGCGCTGGTTGGCGGGCCCCGATGGCTGGATCGGTTCGCACGATGTCGTGCTCGTGGCTCACGGAACCGGCGGTGGTCGACTCCCCAAATCGATCGACCACGAAGGCCACCCCCGAGTGATCAGGTCTCGGGCCCATCGGCGCGATGTCCGAGTGCATGCCGACGACACGGGTGTCGTCACGATCGGTCGAGGCCTCGTTGATCGGCGGGAACTGTCGGTGGAAGTGTTCGAGCCGGGTCGGGGCGGACCGGGCCATGGCCGGCGATTGATCACCGAGGGGCTGGCTTTGATCCAACCTGGCGATGTGGTGTTCGCGCAGGTTGCCCCGGGCAACGCAGCCTCGCTCAGAGCCTTTCTGAGCTGCGGTTTTGTCCCGATCGGTGCCGAGGTGCTCCTCCGCCCAGTCAGGAAGTGACATTGTGACTGCGGTCTCGTGACACACAATTGGAACATGACTGATGAACCCATTGTCATGTCGAGGCGGTAGACCTTGACCCTCATCGAACCCGGGCAGTTGGGCCGGGGGACGCAACTCGTTCGAGGCGGCATGAACCACGACATCATCATTCGAAACGGCACCGTCATTGACGGCACGGGAGCTCCGGCGCTTCGCGCCGACGTGGGCATCGCGGCCGACCGGATCGCTGAGATCATCGGATTGGACGACGGCGGAATCGACAGCGCAGGAGCGCGCGAAATCGATGCTGAGGGTCGGCTTGTCACGCCGGGCTTTGTCGACATCCATACACACCTCGACGCGCAACTCGCTTGGGATCCGATCGGCACTTCGAGCTGTTGGCACGGGGTGACCAGCGTGGTCATGGGCAACTGCGGAGTCACCTTTGCGCCGTGTCGACCCGAGGACCGTTCGACGCTCGCTGAGATGATGGAGAGCGTCGAGGACATTCCACGCGATGCGATTATCGACGGGTTGGCATGGGACTGGGAGACCTACGGCGAGTACTACGACTCGATCGATCGGCTGCCCAAGGGTCCGAACACGGGAGGGCTCGTCGGACACAGCGCGCTGCGCACCTACGTGATGGGTGAACGTGGGCTCGACGAGGCTCCCGCGACCGGCGACGACATTGCGGCGATGGCCCGATTGGTCGATGAAGCGATGCGCGCCGGGGCGCTCGGAGTGTCGACGAGCCGGACCCTCATGCACAAGGTTCCAGATGGTCGTGCAATCCCGGGAACCTATGCTGCCGCCGATGAATTGCTCACTTTCGCCGAAGTGCTCCACGAGCACCGAGCCGGCGTATTCGAGGGAGCGATGCGGCTCGGCGAACGCGACAACGACGACCTCGACAACACCCGCGCCGAAGTGGCACTGATGGGCGAGATCAGTCGGCGCAGCGGCCGACCGGTCAGCTTTGGACTGACACAGAGCAATCGTCGACCCGACCTGTACGAGCGGGTCATCGACTTCGTCAAGTCCGAGAACACTGCGGGCGCCAACGTCCGGCCGCAGACAACCGCGCGGGGCGTCGGCATCCTGTTCGGTCTCGAGACCAGGACACCGTTCGACCGGGCGCCGTCGTGGAAGGAACTGCGCAGCGCCGTCAACGGCCGCAAGATGCAAATGGTCCGCGACGCCACGTTCCGACAGACGCTCATCAACGAAGCCGACGTGCACGGCACACCGATCAACCTCGAGGAGCTCTTCGTCCTGCCGGCAGGTGAGGCTCGCTACGACTGCGATCCGGCGAACTCGTTGGCGGCGATCGCCATTGCACGAGGCGTCAGCCCGGCGGCGGCGTTCATCGAGTTGGTCCTCGAGACCGACGGAGCTCTCGTGGCGAACATGCCCTTCCTCAATCAGGACCTGTCGGCTGTCGAATCGATGCTTGACGATCCGTTGGTCACGCTCGGTCTGGCCGACGCCGGTGCCCATGTCGGCCAGATCATGGACGCGAGCCAACCCACGTTCTTCCTCACGTACTGGATTCGCGAACGCGAACGCTGGAGCATCGAGGAAGCCATCCGCCGTCTCACCACCGACACCGCCGATCTGTTCGGCATCCGCAACCGTGGGCGTCTCGCCGTCGGTGCCTTCGCCGACGTCAACGTCATCGACTTCGACAGCTTGCACCTGCCGCACCCCGAGTACGTCAACGACTTCCCCAACGGTGCGGGTCGTTACGTGCAGGGCTCCACCGGGTACGACTACACCCTCGTGAACGGCTACGTGTTCATGGACCACGGCGAGCACACCGGCGCCCTGGCAGGCCGGATGCTCCGGTCGAACTGACGGATGGCTACCGTCGAGCGATCTGCGCAGTGATCGTAACCGGTCGAACACCAAGTCGAGTCCGATGAGGAGATCCCGATGACCGCAGCCGCCATCCCTGCACTGGAACAAGAGGTCCGGTTCGCCAAGGGTGATTCGGGCAAGGCAACCTCCACCGCCGAACTCTCCCGCCCACCTCTCCGGTCGACCTCTCCTGCCCGGCCCTCCTACCCCGAATTTCGGAGCACACGTTGCGCTCAGCGCAACGATGGCTCCGAATTTCGGTCCGAGATGGCGAGGTGGCGAAATTTGGGTCAGAGGCGGCGGCGGAGCTCGACGTAGACCTCGACTCCGGCGAGCGCGGTCAGTGAGTCGGCCATCGAGTCGATGACGCGCTCGCTCCCGCTATAGGCCTCCCCGCCGTCGGCGCGTTCGGTGCAGCACCATGCCATCGTTCGGCCGTGGTCGCCCCAGTCGGCCCGGGTCCAGCGACGGACCGTCGCGGACTCGGTGGCGTCGTCGATCTCGTGCCAGTCGATGCGCAACGGCAACTGCCAGCACACCGAAGGCTTCCACTCCGTCGGCGATTCGTCGGCCTCGAGCGCGCCGAGATGCAGTGCACAGCCCTCGCCACCGGCGAATCCAGGTCGGTTGAGGAAGATGCAGGCGCCGTCGACAACACGAGTGTGGGTCCGCTCGGCATCACCGAAGATTCCGTTGGCGCCTGAGTCGGGATCGGGGTCGTCGTGTGCCACGTGGTGGTACTGGAACTGTTCCGGGGCGAGCATCGACGCATACGCATCGACGTTCATTGCCTCCGCCTCCCCGGCGGGGCCGTCGCCGAAGTGGGCGCCGAGTGAACAGCACCCCTGGTTCATCGCCTCGGCGGGCCGGTCGAGGATGCCCTTGCAGCCTCGACCGAACAGGCAGGTCCAGTTCGATTCGAGGAACTCGCGCTCGAAGCGCCAGACCGTGTCGTCGCGGGTGATCTCGATGAAGTCGTCGTCGGATGCGAGCGGCGGCTCGGTCATTGTTGGGTGAACCCCACCGTGCGTCCCGCCGGGCCGAAGTCGATCGTGTCGGTCGCTGTCGCAGCGTCGGCGAGTGTGAGCCGTCCGCCGATTTCGAGCACGACCTTGGCGCCGTCGGGGGAGAGACCGACGAGTTCCCCCACGTCTTCTACGGTGACCATCGCAACCTCATCGGGCGAGGTGACCTGATATCCGGTTGCGGCTCGCGATGCGACCGTGCAGCCGTCGACGGTCGAGAACAGTGGGGCCGCCATCTCGGCTTCGTTCAGTATCGAACCGTCCTCGAATGCAACGAGCGCGACCTCCTCGGTGGTGTCATCGGCCAACGCGATGCACCTCGATCCTCGTACAGCCCACGTCTCGGGAACCAGCTGCACGTCCGGGTAGCTGCCGATCTCCGCACCGGTGTCGTCGATGATCGCCGACCCGTCCGCACCGACAACCACGAGTCGGTCACCGCTCGTGGTGACGACGCCGAATTCGACCGGCCCGAGTGCGAGCCGGACCGTTGACTTGGTGTCACCCGAGGCGGTCGACATCGTCACGATCTCGCCGTCGACGGTGATCAGCGCGATGGCGTCGCCGCCGATGATCGCCGCTCGCACCGACGTGGTGGCGCCCGACGAGATTGCCTGTCCATCGTGGTCGAAGACGTTGACGGTGGCGTCGGTGCCAACGTTCTGCGCGGTCACCACCACGTCGTCGTCGATGGCGAGCGCCAGTCCGGGGAAGTACGACGGCTCATCGCGATCGAACGAGAACAACACACTCTGAAAGTTGCCCGAGTCGGTGACCAGTACGTCGCGGCCCGATGGGCTACTGCGGGCGCCGCTCCATTCGTACCTGGTGCCGGCGATTGGATCGAACGCTTCGGTGTCGATCACGTCGCCGCTCGGTCCGTGGATCATCAGTCCTCGAGCTGCATCAGTATCGGCAGCGATCATCGTGAGGCCGCTTCCCGCAGGCCACGTGACAGAGTCGGCGCTGATCGTGTGTTCGGTCGACGTCTCGTCGACCAGGTCGACGACGCTCGTTGCGGTGGCCGAGACCACGACTGCGGTGGAGTCGACGACTGCACTGTCGAGGACTGTTCGCAGGCCGGTGTCGATGCGAGCAAGCTCCTCGCCTTGCTCGTTGTCGACGATCACCCGGCCGGTTCGCTCGTCGACCAGCACGATTCGATTCCACTCCGCGCCCACCGTCCCTGGCGTTGCGGCACCATTTGAGCCGTTGGTCAGATTGACGATCACGATTGCAGCCGTGGCGATGAGTGCCACGACGCCACCGACAACGACCGCACGCCGGAACCAGTAATGGGGCCGTGATCGAGCATCGACCCGTTCATCGCTCCGGATCTCATCGCGGTCGACGTCGTTGACAGCAGCGTCACCCTCGTCGTCGAACGGCGGTGTTGGCGACGGCATCGCTGTGGATCGTAGGCGCACTAGCGTCGGCCCACATGGAGTTCTCCTGCCCTCGTTGTGATGGAGATGTCGTCGACGAGTTCTACGGCCCATGCGACTCGTGCCGCTCGCAGCTTCGTGATGGCTTTCGGTTGGAGGGAAGGGTGGTCGAGGTGGCCGAATACGAGCCGAAGATGAACGTCACCCCGAACGCCGTCGCCCTCAAAGACGACTGACCCTCACCCAATACTCACGTTTGCGTGACGGTTTGGTTGGCCCGTCCCAACAGAAATGCAACGCAAACGGGGAGAGGGGAGGATCAGGTGGTGTTGGCGGGGGTGGGGAGGCCGCCGCCGGGTCGGAACTCTGACTGTTCGGTCTCCTTTGCTGCAGCGGCCGAAGCGGCCTGCGCCATGGAGTCCTTCATCGCTGCCGCCGCGCCCTCGTGCGCGAAGATCTTGCTGACGACTGCCGCAGACGCGCCCGCCATCAGTTCGCTTTGGTGGCGGTTGAGGTACTCCTGCGACTCGCGCAGGCCGGCGGTGTAACCGTTCACCTCCGGGATCACGTATCGGGCCAACAGGTCCCACGACCGCAGGGTGGCCTCACGATTCGCCCAGTCGTGTGCGAATCCGAGAACCACGCCGAAGCCGCCGGTGATGTCCTGAAGATGACGGATGGCAGCCACGAGGTCGTCGGGCGTGCCGATGACACCGGCACCGGCGCCCGCAGCGCCGCCACCGGTGGTCTGCTCCAGCAGTTCCCACTTGTCGTCGACGTGGGTGGCGTTGGGGCGCCCCAGCGTCCAGACGTTGTACTCGTTGTGCCAGCGGTGCAGGCCGTCGACGGCTTCGTTGCGGGCCTGCTCCCGGCTCTCGGCAAGGTGGAACGCCATCAGGACCCGCCAGTTCCTGCGGTCGACGCTCTGGCCGTGTTCAGCGGCGGCTTCTTCTGCGAATCCCCATTGAGTGGGGAGTGCTTGGATGCCGGCAGTCGAATTGGAGGCGATCGAGAGCACTCCCATCCCGTACTTGCCCGCCAGTGTCATGCCAGACGGCGAGATCGACGATGCCGTCACCATCGGGATGTCCTCCTGGAGAGGAAGGAGTTGGAGGCGGGCGTCGTTGAGAGTGAACCATTCGCTCTCGTGGCTGAAACGCTCTTCGCCGCGTAGCAGTCGGGTGATCACACCGAGTGCTTCATCCTGGCGATCGCGCTGCACCATCGGATCGATGCCGAGCGTCCGGGCGTCGGAGGCCAACGCGCCCGGGCCGGAACCGAACATTGCCCGCCCGCGACTCATGTGGTCGAGTTGCACGATCCGCTGGGCGACGTTGAACGGGTGGTGGTACGGCAGGCTCGTGACCCCTGTGCCCAACATGATGTTGTGGGTGCGTTGTGCGGCGCCAGCGAGGAACATCTCGGGTGAGGCGATCATTTCCCAACCCGACGAGTGGTGCTCGCCGCACCAGAACTCGTCGAATCCGAGCCGGTCGAGGTGTTCGGCGAAGTCGAT
>DASQFE010000684.1:0-3585 GCA_035633295.1 Ilumatobacteraceae bacterium
GCAAGCCCCGACGCCATCGACCGCCTGGCCGCTGTCTGATCGGTCGTGACCATGCCGGCTCCCGCCACGGGGACCACCGAAGAGATCGACCGACGCGCGTTGCGGTCGGTTGCGGTCCAGTTCTTCTCCAACGGCGCCACCTACGCAACGATCGTGCCGCGCCTGCCGGAGATCCGTGAACAGGTCGGCGTCTCGATCGGAACGCTCGGACTCGTACTCACGATCGGGAGCCTGGGCGGGCTTGTCGGAACCTTGCTGACCGGGCCGGTGATCGCGCGGGTCGGGAGTCGGCGGGTGATGGTTTACGGGGCCACGATCTCGCTGGCGTTCCTGCCGATCATCGGGTTCACGACGTCACCGGCGATCCTGGCGATCGCGCTGTTCGGGCTGTTGTTCTTCGACATCTTCATCGACGTTGCGATGAATGTGCAGGGATCGGCGATCAGCGCTCGCCGCCACACCCCGGTGATGAACCGGTTGCACGGCCTGTGGAGTCTCGGGTCGGTCGCCGGTGGCGTGGTGACGGTGCTCACGCTGCGCGCCGGTGTCAGTACCGAGGTGCAGCTCACTGTGGTGGCGATCGTGCTGATCGTGACGCTGAGAGTCATGGCGCCGGGACTGTTGCGCCGAGATGCGACACCGCAGCTGGAGGCGTCGGCGGCTGCGGTCGCCGAACGGCCCCATGTCGGCCGGTTCGGTTTCGCCACGATGCTGCTCGCTGCCGGCGGTGCAACGGCGATGGCCATCGAACTCACCAACGGTGACTGGGCGTCGTTCCGCCTCGGCGACGACCTCGGCGCCTCGCCCGGCGTCGCGGCATTCGCATTCTTGACGTTCACGACGGCGATGACGATCGGCCGGCTCGGCGGCGATTGGGTCCAGGTGCGCGTCGGCCCGGTGCAGCTGATGCGTATTGCCCCCGTCGTGATCGCCGTTGGCTGCGTGCTCGCCACGCTGGTGCCGAGCGTGCCGGTGTCGCTCGTCGGATTCTTCGTCGGGGGCATCGGTTGTTCGGTGCTGTTCCCGCAGCTGTACGACCGCGCCGCCCGATGGCCCGGGCCACCGGGTTCAGGGTTCGCCTCGATGCTCATCGGCCAGCGCGGCATGGGCATCGTCACGCCGTTCATCGTCGGCGGGCTGGCGAACACGGCAAGTCTCGATGTCGGCCAGGCGATGGCAGTCGTTGTGCTCCCCAGCGCGGTGATCGTCTTCGCCACCACCTTCGCCCGCCGCGAACACGACTGACCGCCCACGCCCCCAACGAGGTGCGATGAGCGAATCGACCGGATAGCGGGCTTGGGCTCTTCGCTCATCGCACGCCGGGGTTTAGAACGGGGTGACGACGAGGGCGAACTGGTCGTGGTGCCAGTTATCGATCACGCCGGCGCCATCGAGCAGGATCGCCCGGGCCAGTTCCCCCTTGGCGGCCTTGGCGAAGTGCCCGCCCGGCTTGCCGGAACGATCGACGAGGGTGAGTGACACTCCATCGAACAGCGAGAGGTCGAGGGCAGCGCGATGCTCCTGGGGGAGTAGATCGACGACGAGCCGCCGCCGCGCCACTCGGCGAAGCTCGGCCGTCACGTCGTCGCGCCACCAGGTCGACAGCTTGCCGAGCGGCGCGAGGTTGGCGCTCATCTTCAGCCGGTAGTCCGGCACTGGATCGTCGCCGCGCACCAACCCGAGCAGGCCGGACACGACGACAATGCGGCGGATCGCTTCGGCGGGCAGCGTGGCCGGGTCGAGATGCTCCCAGACCACACCGGTGTAGCGCTGCCAGGCCGGCAGCGTCGGCGCCCCGATCAAGCCGGAGTTCGCCGACTGGGCTCGCAACAGGTGCTCGCCTCTGACGCCGAGCAGCTTCTCGCCGCCACCGCCGATGCCAGCCAGCGCTTCGACCACGATCGCCCGACGATCACCCAACGAGGCCCCGGAGGAACCCGTGTCCGGCGACCATCGGGCCCGTCGCCGATTGCCGCCCTCAGCCTTGCCCTCCGAGGGCGGCAGGAGCAAGATTGGAACACTGTGCAAAAAAGTCTCGCGATCGCTGGTCACGAACCCACTCTGGCCTCTACAGTCGGAAAATATGCGAGTACACCTCGATGCAGAAAAGTGCCAGGGCCACAACCGTTGCTACGCGTTGGCGCCGGAGATCTTCGACGTCGACGACTATGGCCAGGCCATGCTGCTCATCGAAGGAGACGTCCCCGACGAACTGCACGACAAGGCCCGCCTTGCTGCTTCAAACTGTCCCGAGTACGCCATCACGATCACGGAGAACGGATGACATGACCGACACCCTCGACCAAACCGCAGGCAACCCGTCAGCGAACGAACCGACCGTGCGGCTCGACGAAGCCACCGGCAACAAGGTCATCTCGTTCTATCGCAACGCTGAGTTGGTCGAGTTCATCATCGGGTCCAGCCCCGAGGGGACCGACATCTGGCAGCGCGTCCCGTACAACGCCGACGACTACGGCCAGGTCCAGGACTACGCCACCGACTTCGACCATGCCGATCCCGCCTACAACCCGAACGCGCCCGAGGTGTGGAAGGAACTGCGCGAGAGCGGCTGCCCGGTCGCTCACTCCGACCGCTATGGCGGCATGTGGGTGCCGATCACCCACGACACGGTGAACGAGATCGCTTACGACACCGAGCACTTCACCAGCCGCAGCGTGGTCGTCAACGTTGGTCGGCCCGGCGACCGTGCCCTGCCGGCGCCGATTGGAGTCGTCCCGCCGATCAGTAGCGACCCGCCGTTCCACGGCATGGCTCGGCGCCTGCTGCTGCCGCCGTTTGCGCCGAAGAAGATCGAACCGTGGGAGAACAAGGTGCGCATTCAGTGCCGCAAGCTCCTCGACGACATGGGCGAGATCACTCCGGGCGAGACCGTGATCGACGCTGCAGTGCAGTACGCGCAGCACATCCCCGTCAACGTCATTCGCCAGATGCTCGGGTTCCCCGAGAAGGATGAGGCGCGGTTCCGCCATTTCGTCCATGACGCGCTCGAGCGGATCAACGAGGAGCCCGGATCGCGTATCGGTGGTGACGACCTCGGTGAGTACATCATCCAGCAGATCGAGGACCACCGGGCCAATCCTCGCGATGACTTGATGAGCTACCTGCTCGACGAGGTCGAGATCGAGGGCAACAAGCTCACCGATGAGATGGCGGCGGGCATGACCATCCTGCTGCTGATCGCCGGCATCGACACCACCTGGTCGGCCATCGGTTCATCGCTGTGGCACATCGCGCAGAATCCGCAGGACCATCAGCGGATGCTCGACGACCCCGATGTCATCCCGTTCGCAATCGAGGAGTTCCTCCGGGCCTACGCGCCGGTCACGATGGCTCGTCTGGTCGCCAAGGACAACGACTTCCACGGCTGTCCGATGAAGAAGGACGACTGGGTGCTGCTGCCGTTCCCGGCGGCGAATCGCGATCCGAAGAAGTACGAGGATCCCGACACGTTCATCGTCGACCGTGAGGAGAATCGCCACGCCGCGTTCGGCCTCGGCATTCACCGGTGCCTGGGCTCCAACCTGGCCCGCCTGGAGCTGAAGGTCGCCATCGAGGAGTTCATCA
>DASQFE010000685.1:0-3135 GCA_035633295.1 Ilumatobacteraceae bacterium
CTGCACTACTACGAGGAACTGTCGATCGCCGAGGTCGCCGAGACCCTGCGCATCTCGACGAACTCGGTCAAGACCCATTGCCGACGCGGACTGGCGTCGCTCGAATCACGACTGGAGCACACGCCGTGAGCGTCGAGCAACGACTCGTGAATGCCCTGCGGGCGACCGACCGTGTCGAACCGAGCCCCGATCTGTGGTCGCGGGTGCTGCACTCGATCGAGGAAGATCAGGCTCACCGTCGCCGGGTCGTCACATCGTTCGCCGTCACGATCGCCATGGTGGCCGGGCTGGTTGCGCTGGGTCTCGTGAACCTCATCGACACCCCGGCCGGCCGGCAGGTCCGGATCCCGGCGATGGAACTGATCGAGACGATCGCGCTGATCGCCCTCGTTGCAGTCCTCGGCCCGGCGATTCGACGCTTCGGCCGGGGATACGCCCACGATCTGTGGCGCACCACTCCCGACACGGCGACCTCGTTGCTCCGTCTGCTCGATGTGGCCTATCTGCTCGTCTTCGGCGGGTACATCCTGATGACCAGTTACTTCGACTTCGGCTGGTCCATGATCGGCGTCGCTCAACAGGTCGAGGACATGGCCTTGCGGGTCGGTGGGCTCGTCCTCACGATGGGGCTCCTCCACGCCGCCACGATCATGGTCCTTCCCGTTGTCGCCCTCATCTCGAACTCGACACGTGTCGGCCGAGCGCTGCCGAGATGGCTGAACATCGTGCTCGTCATCTTCGGAGTCCTGTTCGGGCTCTTCGCCCTCTGGGTCACCGTCGGCTTGAGCGTTGCGGGCGTCCAGTGACCACCAACGTGGCAGTCGGTAGCTCGCCGACCTCGCCATCACCGCCATCACCTGAGAACGCACACCCGGCCGTGGCAGCCGCATGCCGGGGGTTTTCGACCGGCGGCTGCCACGCTCGAATGACGTGTTCGACGGTCAGTCCAGTTCGACGATCCCGCAGGCGATCCGCACGCCAGAGTCGCCGGTCTTGTTCGTATCGATGTCTGGGCCCCCCAGCGGCGCGAGCGGCGCCACATAACGGGTGGGGATGTTGCCGAAGTTGTCGGGCCCGGCGTGCAGGATCACCGCGCGACCCTCGATCTGGGACGGATCGAACCGTCCGGTCACCGAGCGAGCCTCACCCGAACCGTCAGCAAGCACCTGGATGCTCGGCAGGTCACCAGAGTGACCGCCGTGGACTGCTCCCGTGGGGTTCCAGTGTCCGCCGACGTTCGTGAAGGGCCCCGAAGCGGGCAACGGATCGCACTGTCCTGCGACATCGTTGGCATGTAGGTGGAATCCGTGATAGGCGTCGAGTCCGACCATCACGCCGTTCAGCGTTGCCTTGACGACGGTGCCATGTTCGTCACCCTCGAACTTCACCTTGCCAACCTTGTTGCCTCCGACGTCGCGAAGCACGGCAACGGCTTCCCAGCCATCACCAGATGCCGAGCCGCTCGCCGACGCGATCGTGAACGCGCCCGCGAGCGCGGCGACTGCAAGCGTGATTCCGGCGGTCTTCTTCGATCCTGACCGGTGCGAACCGGTCGGTTCGTTTCTCATGTCTTTCTCCAATTCGTCAGTGGGAGCGAGTTGCTTCCCAAACAGACAGACGAGCGGTGGAGACCAATGGGTGACGTGCGACGTTCACGATGTGTGTGACACATCGTGAACGTCAGGCGGCGCGGATGGTGGGTGGTCCGGTGCTTTGCACGGTTCCGTCGGGGAATCTGATGGTGAGTTCCCGGTTGGAGCCGAGGATCAACTCCCAGCCGGAGTCGTGGATCTTGTGGTGGTGGTGCACGCACAGTGGGATGAGGTTGTCGAGGTCGGTGCAGCCCCCGTGACGCCACCAGATGATGTGATGGAGTTTGCAGCGGTCGTAGTGCACGTTGCAGCCCGGGATCGCACACCTCGAGTACAGGCCGCGTAGCGCCCGCCGTTGGGCCCGGTTCGCGAGTCGGGTGCTGCGACCGAGGTTCAGGTTGCCGGGTGCGTGCAACACGATCCCGTTACGTACCACCACGGTGTGGACATCGGCGTGATCGGCGAGGTCGGCGAGTACCCGCCACGGGATCTCGACAGGGATCGAGAACTCGACGTGCGGTCCGTTGTGGGCGGGTGCGTCGGCATCGACGACCATCACGAACTCCGGCCGCCCTGGCTTGGTGGCGGTGCCGGCTGTGGTGCTGGTGCCGGCTGTCGTGGCGGTGTCGAGGATCAGATCGGCGAGCGCCAACGCCCGCAGGTGATGCTGTTTGTCGACGGGGTCGCTCGGGCAGGTGTCGGGTGTCGCCTCAGCGAACAACGCTTCGAGCTTCGAGTGGATCCGGGCGTCGAGTCGCACACCGGTGACAGGGTCGAAGCGGCCTTTCATGTTCCACATACCGTCATCGTCCACCCATGTCCGCAGGCTTGTCGCGCGTCGTTGGCGTTCCAAGGCCGCCATGCCGTCATCGGCCAAGACCCGGCGCGCTTCGTCACGTACCCGCCGGGCGAACTCGGCCTGGGTTGCATGCTCAGCCACCGTCACCAACGCATCCATCCGGTCCAACAACTCCTCCCGTTGTGCCGGGTCCATGTGTTTGCCGGCGCGGGTGATCACATCGACATGACCAGCGGTGATCGCACCAGCATCCAACGCTGATGCGAACGCCGGCACTGACACCAACGTTGCTGCCCGATCCATCACCGCTGTTGCTTGGCCGATCGAGCCGGTGGACAGCTCCGCGATCGCGGCCTCCGGGAACGACACCTGGGTGGCCAATCCTCGGATCAGGTCAGCTTCGGAAGCGTCGAGCCAGGAGCGCACGCGGCGCACCTCGACCAAGGCAGATTCCCGATCGGAACGAACTGCAGCACAGTTGGCGCGCACGGCGCCGATGCGCTCCACCCGCTCATGAACTGCTGCGATCTCCATACCCCCATCATGACGAAGGGCTGTCACAGAGTTGGGCAGATCCGGCTCCTGTTCGGGTCGGTTGGTGTCGGTCTGTTGGGGTCGGGTCCGGAAAGACAGGCTGGAGGCTGCCACCAGACAACCAGTACTGTCGGCAGCATGCTGATCGTTGCCGGATCGATACTGACCGAGGATGACGGACGACAGGTCTTCCTCGACGCCGTGAAGCCG
>DASQFE010000686.1:0-3857 GCA_035633295.1 Ilumatobacteraceae bacterium
ACGAAGGGTGGACAGCGACCGGCGAGGTCGGGCGCGAAGCCGTGACGTATGTCTTGCGGCTGTCGGCAACGTGGCAGATCCGCCAGTTCCTGCTGTTTCGTGACCTCGACGAACCCGACCTCTGGCTGGGCGCCGACGGCACCGGGCGCTGGGGTGAGATGAATGGAGCCCACCGGCCCGACCTGGGCGGATGCACCGACATCCACCTGACGTGCACGCCTTTCACGAACTCACTGCCGATCCGCCGACTCGGCCTCGACATCGGTGCCGCCGCCGATGTGAGCTCCGCGATGGTCGACGTCGAGACGCTCGAGCTGGTCGCCACGCGGCAGCGATACGAGCGCCTCGCGCTTCGTCGGTTCCGGTGCACGAATCTGGAGTCGGGAGTCAGTACCGATCTGGACGTCGATGAGTACGGCCTGGTCCACGACTATCCCGACCAGTTTCGCCGCACCTGACAGCGAGTCGGGTCCAAGCGTCACGTTTGACCCGGCACCGTGTGACGGGCGGGGGTTCAGGGGTGGAGGTGGCGGAGGAACTCGCGTAGTGGGGCGCTCAGTTCGGGATGATGGAGGCCGAACTCGATCGAGGCCGTGAGAAATCCGAGTGGCGTCCCCGTGTCGAGTCGGCTCTCGTCGGCCACGACGGCATGGAACGGCGATCGGGCCGCCTGGGCGCGTAGCGCATCGGTGAGCTGGAGTTCGCCACCGCTCCCCGGAGTCAGCCGATCGATCTCGTCCCACGCATCAGCGGTGAGCACGTAGCGCCCGGTGAGGATGAAGTTGCTCGGCGCGTCGTCCGGCGACGGCTTCTCCACGAGGTCGCGGACTGGTATCACCCCGTCGTGGGTCAACTCCCCTGCGGGGTCGATCACACCGTAGGAACTCACCTGCTCACGCGGCACGTTGACGACCGCAACGACGCTTCCCTCGGTGGCGGCACACACCCCGTTCATCTGGGCAAGCACGGCAGAGGTCGACATCAACTCGTCGGGAAGCATCACGGCGAACGACTCGTTACCGACGGCCTCGCGCGCGCACCCCACCGCATGACCGAGGCCCTTGGGGTCGTCCTGGTACACGATCGTGACACGCCAGTCACGCCCGATCGACCTCAATCGTTCCGCCGTCTCGAACTTTCCCTTGGCCTCCAGCGCGTCGAGTAAGGCCTCATCGGGAGCGAAGTACGCGTCGAGCGCCGGCTTCGAGCGGCTGCTGACGACAACGATGTGATCGATGCCCGCGCCGAGCGCCTCGTCGATCACGATCTGGATCGCCGGCTGGTCGCCGATCGGGAAGAGTTCCTTCGGAACCGACTTCGTCGCAGGAAGAAACCGCGTACCGAGGCCCGCCGCGGGAATGACTGCGCTGCGGACCTGCATGCATCGCACGATATCTTTTTGAACTCGATGCCCACGTATGTGTACAAGTTCGTCGACACCGGCGAGACGATCGAGGTCCAGCAGGGCTTCCACGATGAGAACCTCACCGCGATCGCTCACCCCGACTCCGGCGAGGTCCTCCCCGTCAAGAAGGTGTTCACCCCGGTCGGAGTGACGTTCAAAGGCTCCGGCTTCTTCAAAACCGACAATCGCGGAAAGAAGTCGGCGAGTACTGCTGCGTCGACGTCAACCGAGTCGGGCAGCTCGTCGAGCTCCGATTCGTCGACGAAGTCGGAGTCGGGTTCGACGTCCGAATCGAAGTCCGAGACCAAGTCGGAATCGAAATCCGAGTCGAAATCCGAGTCGAAGCCGGCCAAGAAGACCGAGTCGAGCAGCTCCGCCAAAGCGACCTGACCGGCTGTCGACCTGACCGCGGGCCTGACCGGCCTCCCAGGTGGATAGCCTGCAGCTGACCGACTCCCTCCGATCATTCCCGATCCCAGGAGACTCTGATGCACGTCGTGGCCCGAGCCCGACTCGTCTTCGCCCGTCGACCCTGGCTCTACTGGGCAATCGTCGCCGCCCTGGGCACAGCGCTCGCCGTTGGCGTCAATGATCAGCTCACGGCGCTCGAAGAGGCGCGGCGCAACTGGGGGTCGACCCGCAGTGTGCTGGTCGCGGACCGCCAACTCGAACCAGGTGACCCAATCGAGACCCACGCCGTCGATCTTCCCGTTGCGGCGATCCCACCGGGTGCGCTGGACGATCTTCCCGACGGCGCCCAGCTCCACCAACGAGTCAGCATCGGTGAGGTGCTGACCGACCTCGATCTCACCACCGCGGCCGGGCCGGCGGCGCGGGCGGCGCCTGGCACGGTGGTCGTCGCACTGTCGGATCCGCTCAGCCGCGGCATCACCACGGGACTGAAGGTGCAGGT
Organism: Ilumatobacteraceae bacterium; assembly: GCA_035633295.1. Lineage (GTDB taxonomy): Bacteria > Actinomycetota > Acidimicrobiia > Acidimicrobiales > Ilumatobacteraceae > Sva-07. The sequence goes on from DASQFE010000686.1 coordinate 2,319, forward strand.
GGCAGCCGATGGCCTCGTGATCGCCGACTCGGCAACCGTGGTCGAGATGGCCGACGACGTGATCTTCGTCGCAGTCGAGGCGTCCGCTGCCCCGATGGTCGCCGCTGCAGCCCAGCAGGGCATCGCCTCGCTGCTCTACCTCCCGTAGCGACCTACCGGATTTCCCCCCCGATGTCGTCCACTGACAACTTGGCCGTGACGGCCGGCGCGCTGCGGGCGACGCTGGGGACAATGCGGGCAGACCAGGGACGCGGCTCGTCCCAGTGGTGGCCGACGACCAGGCCGACAGCGAGCGACGCAAGAAACGGCATCGGGCCGTCGAAGTCGGGCATCTCCACGTAGGCGGCGCCGAGCGCGTCGGGCACGTGGCCGTCGCTGCCCGCACCTCCGACGATGCCGAACTCGGCCGCGAAGTCGGCCGCCCGACGATTGAGGCTGGCGAGCGACGTCTTGGCGTTGAACACCTCGACCGCGTCGATCAGGTCAGCCTCGGCCAACTCGTACAGGGCGGACTCGCTCATGTTGCGTCGCATCGGATCGAACGGATGCGGGATGTACACCACTCCACCCTGGTCGCGGATCGCCTTGGCGGCGTCGACGTGGCCGACACCCGCCGGGATCCGCTCGGTGAGGAACAGCCCGATGATCTCGCCCGCCGCGGTACGGAGTTCTTCGCCGACGATCACCCGGCAGTCGAGCCGGTCGCCCAGTTCGACCGCACCGGCAACGGCGTTGTGATCGGTGATGCACACCACGTCGAGACCGCTCGCCGTCACCGCCGCGGCGAACTCGTCCGGGGTCGTGGTCGAGTCGCCGCTCCACATCGTGTGCGTGTGCAGATCAACACGCACCGTTCCCTCCGGCTGCGTCGCCGCAAGGTGGGGATGTCGATCGACCGCCTCGGACGACGGGGCAACCATGCGTCCTCAGGAACCCGACATCGTGACGTCTCGGATCACGAGGCTCATGCCGGCCGAGCGCATCGGGAGCCACTCGAGATCGCCACCGATCTCGACGATGTCGAGCAACATCCGTTGCAGCGTGGACGCAATCGTGATCTCACGGACCGGCGCACCGACAGCGCCGTTCGAGATGAGCAGACCGGCGGCTCCGGTCGAGAAGTCGCCGCTGATCGGATTGACACCGGAGTGGAGCCCCTGCATCTGCTGAACGAGCAGGCCGTCGTCGATGTCGGCGATCAACTCCTGTTGGCTGCGTGTGCCGGGAACGAGCGACAGTGCCAGGCAGCCCACGCCGGGCGTGCCGGCGAATCCTCCACGGGTGGCGTTGCCGGTCGAGACGGTCCCGGCACGACGAGCCGAATACGAGTTGTGCACGAACTTTTGCAGCACGCCGTCCTCGATGAGCACGTTGCGGCGGCCGGCGAGGCCCTCGCCATCGACATCGGTAGCGGTGTAGGCCTTCGGGTTCGTCGGGTCGTCGACCATCGTGACCGACGACGCCGCCACGCTCTCGCCGAGCCGGTCGCGGAACAACGATCGGCCCTTCACGACGGCCTCACCGTTGAGTGTCGAGGAG
>DASQFE010000687.1:0-7582 GCA_035633295.1 Ilumatobacteraceae bacterium
TGTGGATCGGTACGACCGCGGCGTGCGCTGGGAGCGCGAACGGCTCGACGTGCACGGCACGCGCTGGGTCGCGATGTACCTGCCGGTGTGGCTGTACGCCCACCACAACGGAGAAGGCAAGGGGATGGTGCACTACATCGCTGTCAACGGACGAACGGGCGAGGTCATGGGCAGTGTCCCGGTCTCGCATCGCAGGTTGTTCGCAGCGGCGCTGGGCGTCGGGCTTGCCATCGAGGCCCTCATGATCGCGATCCTGGCGGCAGCCGGATGATCGCCCTGCTGTTGAACGAATTGACCTCGGCGATGTCGTCCGCCGCGTTCGTCGCGGCCGAAAGCGACGGCGGTCCGGCCTGGCTGCTCCTGCTCGGGCCTGCGGGTGCCGGCGGGGTCTACTTCTTGTCGTGGCGCTACTACCGCAACACGCATCAGTCGCACGCCTTCGAGCGAGAGACACGCATCGTGGCGCAACCGGTCACCGGCAACGAAGCGAAGGTCAACGAGATCAAGGGCACCAAGAAGTCCGGGATCGACGGCGACAACCGCAGCAATCACCGACAACGCGTGCAACGGCTCGAATAGCACAGCCCCTGACTCGATCTGTGCCCCGTTCGTTCCGGAAACCGGGACGCTACGCGCACAGATCCCGCGCTGAGCTGAGACCGGTCGTGGTCAGCGCTCTAGCCCGTGAACGGGAACCGCACCACCTTCCATCCGCCCTCCGGTCGTTGTCGCAGCTCGACGACTCCGCGCTCGTCGACGAAGGGGTCGAGAAGGTTGTAGGAGTTGTCCTCGCCGTCGATACGGACGGAACTGATGGAGCCGTCGGGGTGGAGCCGGTAGACGATCGTGTGCGGAGGGGTGGTGTCGCCGGTCTGGTTGCTGAACACGACGACCGAGCCATCGCGCAGCGGCACCGGGAAGCTGAGGCTCATCCCGGCGTCGAAGACGTACACCCGGGCCGCGCCGTCTGCGCCCGTCACCGTCAGGGTCTTGGGCTCGGTGTCGAAGGAGGGCGTCACCGAGGGCAGGGGCGGGTCGCCGGCGGGGGTCAGCGGAAGCCGGCGTTCGGCGTCCTGATCAGCGGGGAAGACGATGATGTCCACGCCGTCGAGGCGGAATGCTGGATAGGAGGATGGCTCATCGACGGGCTGGCGAGAGACGACGGTGCTCAGATCGCGGCTCTCGAAGGCAACCAGCTCGGTTGGACCACCGTCACGCGGGGACATCGTCACGTAGACCATGTCCCCCGGGCCCAAGATCATCTGTCCGACATTGAGGTCCGCCGGTAGCGCCACCGCGGTCGGGACACCGTCGGTCACCGTGACCCAACGCTGGTTGGCTGCGTCAAGGATGACGACTCGGCCGTCGGCGGTCACCAGCGGGCTCAGCGGTCGGGCTGGATCACACTCGCGGCAGTCGTCGAGTCCGAGCTGGTCCACGTCGGCGCCGACGGAGGCCTCGTAGAGCACCTCGGGCTCGATCGCCGGCGGATCCGCCGCGTGCACGGCGATCGGTCCCGGAGGAAGGCTGCTCGTCGAGGTGCTGGTGCTCGTCGAGGTCGAGGTCGAGGTCGTGGTCGTTGGGACGGACGGGGACGTCGTCGAACCCTCGGTCTGAGGCGTGTCCCCGGTGGTGGGTGCGGCGGTTGGACCAGCTTCGTCGCCGTCGTTGGCGCATCCGCCGAAGACCAGCCCGACCGCCAACGCGACGCAAGCAAGACACGGCGGGCGCCAGCGGGGGTGACGGACGAGCCGAGACCCAAGGAACTCGGGAACCTGGTGAGGCACGCGATCTCCCTCCGTAGTGACGTGCCCAGGATGACACCCCGGCCTCGTGTCGCGCTAGGGGCCTAAGTCGGTTGCTGCTCCGACTGCGTCCTTCTCCTGCGTTGTCAAGCCCGACCGGACCCTGACCCGACGCGTGAGCGCGCGAGCGGTCGAGCGAGGTGGGATGGTCGTCGGTCACGGGCCGCGGGCACCAGGCCTACAGGGATTGACCGGTACGAGCAGCCGGTCGATCGCCTAGAGCGACGAGTACCCGGCCTGGTCGGCGGCTACGGCGACGGCGCAGGTGACGTCGGGGTCGGCGAAGACACCGAGCTGAGGGATGCCGAGTCCGATTTTCAAGATGGTGTTCTCCTTCGTGACTGACGATTGGGATGTGAGGGTCGGGATGTGGGGGTTGACGGGCGGGTTACGGGGCGATGGCCGTGGCGAGGATCTCGTCGAGCAGTTCCTGTCCGGGGGCCATGAGGCGGGGTTGGCCGGCAAGGGTCCGGACCCGGTCGAACGCGTCGTGGATGGCGCTGCCGGTGAGGATGGGGCCGTGCGCAGACGCCACGGTCTGCGGATTGAGAGCTTCGACGACGCTGGTGTGGCGGCTGTACACGGCGGGGTCGAGCCATTGGTGCCATGGCGAGACGAGACTGTTGAACAGCATGAACGACTCGTCGTACAGATCGGTGGGGAGGTCCTCGACATGGTGCACGGCGCCAGTTGTCAACGCAGCGAACGAGTCGACGATCCACATCACACCGGTCGACTCGTCGTAGAGGCCACGGGTGGTGGGTCCATCGAAGATCGGCGGGAGGAACAGCCGGAGTGTCCGGTCCCCGGCCCGGAACGTGTCACCGGGTTCCCGCCAGATCGAGCGATGCATCGGGACGGGTCGTTCGAGACCCAACCGCTCGGTGCTGAAGAAGTTGGTGATGAGCGTGGCGTTCGGGGCGGCGGCGAGGACTTCGTGGAGGCTGCCGGTGTGGTCGCCGTCGTCGTGTGACAGGAAGATCCAGCGGATGTCTTCCGGGTCCACGAGCGAGAAGACCATGTCGAGCCAGTGGGCTCGGTGGATTGGAGCGCCGGTATCGACGACGATTGGTTCGGAACCCCGGATCAGCAGCGAGTTGACAGGCACGTAGGTGCCGTCGCCGCCGGCTGCGAGATTCGGAATGAGGAATGTCTCAGGGCCCACGAGCACCGGGGCGGTGGTTGGGACGCAAGGTTGATCGGTCGGGTGGGACATGGCTGGTTCTCCTGCAGTACGTCGGGGTTTCCGTTGGGTTGTTGTCAGGCGCCGAACTCGATGACCCGGCCGGATGACTGTTGACGACGGTACGGATCGATCGCCAGCGGGAAAATCCTCCATCCCGGCGTTCTCGCACCCGGGTCGAGGGGGCCAACCCCCACGATCTGGGGATAGACCAGCCGCCGGCGGGCCCTTACGCTGAGCCCATGGCCGTGGCCCATTTCATTCACGCCCGCGACCGCATGATTGCGGCCATCGCCAAGGAGCTTTCGGTGACCGACGTGCTCACCGAAATCGCGGGAGCGCTGCACGAAGTCGCGGTGTTCGACCAGTGGCTCCTCGCACTGACCGATCCCGATACCTTGCTGCCCGCCGGCGGCGCAGTCGAAGGATTCGGGTCTGAGAGCTGCACCCCCTTCTGGGATAACGAACTGCTCGACCCCGACTACTCCAAGTACACCGCGCTGGCCCGCAGTAGCGACCCTGTCGCCACGCTGTTCGAGGCCACCGACGGCGATCTGGGCCGCAGCCCCCGCTACCGCAAGCTGCTCGAGCCCCTCGGAACGACCGACGAGCTGCGCGCCGCTTTCGTCACGGGTACGAGCTGTTGGGCCGCGGCGACACTGGTCAGGTCAACGAGCGGCGGGACGTTCTCATCGAGCGAGATACAAGCCGTGCGCGATCTCCTCCCGGTCGCCTCGCGCGCTCTCCGCCACGCGGTCACCAGGCGAAGGATCGCCGAGCAGCTCGCCGGGCCGGCGATCCTGGTGCTGGCCCCGGACGGGACCATCGAGTCGATGACACCCGATGCCGAACCGGTGCTGTTCGACCTTCGTACCTTCGGGCTCGACGACTCCGTAGTGCCCACGGCCATCCTCGCCGCCGCAGTACGGGCCAAGAGCAACCGGAGCAGCACACGCATCGCGGTTCGGGCCCGGGGCGAGTCGGGCAATTGGCTGAAGGTCCACGCCTCGCCCCTCGGCACCGACGGACGGGTCGCGGTCGTGATCGAGTCGGCCGGTTCGAACGACCTCGTGCCGATCCTGCTCGAGTCGTACGGTCTGACCGAGCGGGAGACCGAGGTGGTGATGCTCATTGCCCGCGGGCTCGCCACCAAGGAGATCGCCCGAGAGCTGTGCATCTCCGCGCACACCGTCAACGACCACATCAAGGTGATCTTCACCAAGACCGGGGCTGCAAGCCGTGGAGAACTCGTTGCCAACATCTTCTCGAACCATCTGCACGCACCCCATCACGCCTCCACCATCCACGTCGGCTGAGCAATCTCGTCCATGCGGTGGTGACGTTCGGACCACGGCGAGACCCCCGGGTGAACGCGTCCGCCTCGGCCTACCCGACGGCGGACCACAGCACTGATCGAGGCCATCGGGGTGAGCGGTACCGTCGTGGGGTTGAACGCGAACCGCTCATCAGTCTTGCGGGACTCTGAACCGTTTCAGCTATCGCCATTGTCGCTGCACCAGGAGCGTTGCTTGGTCTCCGCTCGGCCCGGGTGAGAGCCCGGCTCCGCCGGAAGTGGGCAGTAGCCCCGCTTCTTCGCATGAAGGATGTTGAGCACGGCGACGGCGGCTCCAGAAGCCGCGATGACGATCGGCGCCAGATTGACGGCGAAGCCGAGAACGACCAGCACGACTCCCGAGCCCACGGCCCACAAGACCGGATGTTCCAGGACCCAGTCACCGAACCGGCTCCCAAGACTGCGCATCTGCTAGTCCAGCCCGACGGACGGCTTCGTGCGGTTCAGTCGGGCGATCACGTGTTCGTCAGCGAACTCCGGTCTCAGGACCTGTTCCGCCGCGAGCATGCTGCGGTCCTGAAGCGTGGTCAACGCGGGCCGCCGACGCGGAGGGCCGGTGTGGCTGAGGCGAACGATTGGACGGTGGTGGCGTAGCTCTCGGGGTCGGTGAGGTGGGGTACGTGGCCGGCACCTGCGAAAGTGTGGCGGTCTGCGTACGGGAACGCCGTCGATGCGAGTGCGTCGACGATCGAGGGGAGCCATGACGGGCTGGCGTCGCCGTCGGTGAGGAGCACCGGCACACCGTCGAGTGCTGGAACCTCAGCCCAAGCTGGGTCGGCAGTCATGTCGAGAAAGGTCGCGGCGTTGGCGACGAAGGTCCGCCGGTTGTCGTCGGGGAGCATCTGCCATGTACCTGGGCCGAGGACCTGTTCGACGAACAACCGGGCTCCACCCTCCGGGTCGCCGGCCTGGAGCAACCCGCTCACTTCCGCGACGATCGCGCGCACGTTGGACAGGTCGGCTTCGAGCGGCTTGTGCAGTTTGGCGACGTCGAGCAGCGGCGGCTCGTGGGCGATCACGCAACACACGAGGTCCGGTCGGCGCGAAGCGAGGCCGAGCGAGATCGATCCGCCGTACGAGTTGCCGACCAGGGTGACGGCACCGAGGTCCAGTGTCTCGATGAGCGCGGCGAGGTCAAGTTCGTGTTGGCGTCGCGAAGCTTGCGTACGGGCCGATCCAACGCTGCGGGAGTGACCACGGCGGTCATAGGAAAGCACCCGGTGTCGTTCCGCGAAGGCGGGAACGACGAACTGCCAGCTCAGGTGATCGGTCCAGCCCCCGTGGACGAGCACGATGGTGTCGTCGCCGTCGCCGGCCAGCTCGTAGGAGAGCTCGATGTCATTGAGGTGTTGCCGTTGCATTGGTCATCATCCTTCGCGTGTCGGGCCGCCCGAGTGGCGGGCTCAGCATCGAAGGCGTGAGATCGACCTTCACGACGTGAGGCGAGATGTCACGCCACGGTGTTTGAACGCACCGATCCGGTGCCAACGGAAAGGACACACCATGAGAACGACCAACCTCTCGCCATCCACCGATCTTCACGTCGAGCACTGGGGTGCCGGCACGCCGGTCGTGCTGGTGCACGGCTCGCTCGCCACCGGCGCCCAGGAGTGGGACGCGCAGCGTCCACTCGCCGACGAGGGCTTCCGCTTGACGGTCTTCGACCGTCGCGGCTACGGCCGCAGTCCGGAAGCGCCAGGTGAGGACTTCACCGTCGACGCCGCCGACATCGCCGCGCTGCTCGGCGACGGCGCGCACCTCGTCGGTCACTCCTACGGCGGGCTCGGTGCACTTCTCGCCGCCGCCCAACGCCCCGACGCAACCCTGTCGCTCACGCTGCTCGAACCGGCGGTGCTGACGTGCGGGCTGCACGAACCTGCCTGGAGCAATCTCGTCAGCTCGCTCCGGGACTTCTGGCAGGACCGCGATCTCTCCGACCGCGAGTGGGTCGTTCAGTTCCTGATCGCGGTCGGCAGCGACCCCTCCGAGTTTCCGCCGGAGTTTCTCGCCGAGGCTGCCGCCTCCGCTCCGCTGTTGCGCAACGGCCGGCCACCGTTCGACGCCGAACTCCCGCTCGACGCCATCCGCGTCGCTGTGTATCCCAAACTCGTCGTGTCCGGCGGACATCACGCCGGCTTCGACGCGATGTGTCTCGACCTCGCCGACCGGATCGGCGCCGACTCCGCCGTCGTCGAAGGGGCCGGGCACGAGATCCAGTTCGCCGGGCCACCTCTGAACGAGATCCTCGGACGTCTGTGGCGTGGTCGGGTCGACCAGCACGCGACGATCACGCCATGAGCCGCACCACCATCCGACCCACGCGAGCGACCGCGACGAGATCGTCGATCTCTCCATCGAGGCCTGGGCGCCCGTGTTCACTTCGCTCAAAGCCACCCCGGTCCCTCAGGTCTGGTAGTCCAAGCTGATCCGGTGAGCAGCACCACGCCCCGGCGGTGCGGCGGGTCACGGACGAGAACTACGACACGTGCCACGTGGTGTGGTGCTCGGGGCGGTAGCTGCAGTAGGTGCCGGTCTTCACGGCGTGTGCCAGATGGGTGCCGAGTTGCGGGTGCAGCTTGCTGATCTGGCGGATCGTGGCCTTCACCCGGTGCGTCACGGCCGAGCGGGCGCGTTCGGTGGAGCCGCCAGCGCGTCGGGTGCGCCCTCCGTGGCCGATCGCTGCCGTCAGATGCTCGATCAGCTGGTCGAGCTCGTCCTGGTGACGGTAGGCACGCTCGTAGTCCGAGTTGGCTTCGGCCTCGTCGATATCGCCCTGGAGGTCGCGGATCCGCTGCTCGTAGTGGCGGCGTGCCGTCGCGTCGATCGTCTCGCCGGTCGACGGCTCGTCGACCGCCGCACCCGCGAGATCGAGACACTGCACCTCGTCGCCGTCCGCTCGAATCAGCGTCACGATGTCGGCAACGCCTTTCGTCGACCGGACTGCGACCGTCCGACCGAGATAGGTGAACTCGTACACGTCGCCGAGTTGGGTGATCGACGCCGGCGAGGCCTCGACCGCCGTGGTGGGGCGCGCCGACCCGGTGGCGGCTCCGCCGACCCGCAACTCGGCGACGATGTGCCGGACGAGCGCGACCACCTCGTGGCGGGGAAGCGGCTCGGCAGACGTCGTGGGCAGTGGCACCAACTCGAAGTGAGCGGCGGCCAGCGTCGTGATGGGGAGCACCCGGGCGGTCGCCGCCAGGCGTTCCCATGATGGGTGACCGCAACGGAACGCCGTCG